>CAMLRH010000048.1 GCA_946482375.1 uncultured Caulobacteraceae bacterium
CAGCGCGTTGACCACCGAGACGCCGACGCCGTGCAGGCCGCCGGAGACCTTGTAGCTGTTCTGGTCGAACTTACCGCCGGCGTGCAGCTGGGTCATGATGACCTCGGCGGCGCTGACGCCCTCGCCCTCGTGAATGTCGGTGGGGATGCCGCGCCCGTCGTCGGTGATGGTCGCCGAGCCGTCGGCGTTGAGGATCACCTCGACCTTGGTGGCGTAGCCGGCCAGCGCCTCGTCGATGGCGTTGTCGACCACCTCGTAGACCATGTGGTGGAGGCCCGAGCCGTCGTCGGTGTCGCCGATGTACATGCCCGGGCGCTTGCGCACCGCGTCGAGGCCCTTGAGGACCTTGATGGACTCCGCGCCGTAGTCCGCGGCGGCCTCTTCGGGCGTCTCGTTTTCGTCGCTCATTACGCTTCCAGAACCGTCAGTCCCGAGGCGTCCACGCGCACGCCAAGGGCCCGACCCTTGTGATCCTCGAACAGCGCCTCGTCCGTGCCGGTCAGGAAAGCCTGCAGGCCGAGCGCCGCGATTTCGTCGGCCAGCGCGGCCCGTCTGAGGGGGTCCAGGTGCGCGGCGACTTCGTCGAGTAACAATATAGGATTCGGCGCCGATTCCGCACGGGAAAGTCGCGCCGCCTGGGCCAAAACCAGGTTCAGAATCAAGGCTTTTTGCTCGCCGGTGGAGCATTCGGCGGCCGGACGGTCCTTTTCGGCGTGAACGACGGCCAGATCGCCCCGGTGCGGGCCGGTCAGAGCGCGTCCGGCGGCGGCGTCACGGGGGCGGGCGGCGGCCAGCGCGGCAGCCAGTTTTTGCTCGATGTCGGCGATCTCGGCGCCGGATTGCGCCATCTGCTCCCACTCGCCGGAGAGGCTCAGGCGCGCTTGTGGGAAAGGCCGTTCGCCGCGCGTGTCGATCTCGGCCTGCAGGTCGGCGAGCGTCCTGACCCGCGCCTGCGCCATCAGCGCCCCGGCCTCCGCCAGCCGCGCCTCCAGCGCGTTCAGCCACGACGGATCGGCAGGCTCCTCGGCGGTCAGCAGCCGCATCCGCTCGCGCATCGCCTTCTCGTAGGCGCCGACGTGGGCCGCATGGATCGGTTCGGCGGCGAACACGAGGCGGTCGAAGAACCGCCGCCGTTCCGAGGCGGCCTCCAGAAACAGCCGGTCCTGCGCCGGGGTCAGCCAGATCGGCCGGACGTATTCCGCCAGCCGGCCCGGCGGCACGGTCTCGCCCTCAACCCGCACGATGCGCCGCGCCGCTCCGGGCTGATCGACGCCGGTTCCGAGCCGCACGTCCTCCACCTGCGCCGACACCGCCCAGGCACGCCCGACCGGCTCGCCCGGCATCCTGCGTCCGACCTCGGCCAAGGGCGCGCCACGCAGCCCTCGCCCCGGCGACAGCAAGCTGATGGCTTCGAGCAGGTTCGTCTTCCCCGCCCCGTTCGGCCCGAACAGGAAGACGGAGCGGCCGAGCGGCGACAGCTCCGCCGAGGCATACGAACGATAGTCCGAGAGCGTCAGCATCTCGATCTGCGAACGCATCTCTCTACCCGCTCATCCCCGCGAAAGCGGGGACCCAGGTTTTTTTCAGAAGAGGCTGTCGTACAAATCCCGCCAGCCGGGATTGAACCGCTCGATGAGTTCGATTTTCCAAGCGCGGTTCCACTTCTTCATGCGCCGCTCGCGCCGGAACGCAGCTTCGCGCGTCTCGAACACCTCATACCAAACGAGGAGGTCGACGCCATACTTGGCGGTGAAGCCCTGTCAGACCTTGTCGCGGTGCTCGTGCATCCGCTTGGTCAGGCTGTCGGTCGAGCCGATGTAGAGCGTGCCGTTGCGCTGACTGGCCAGCATGTAGACGTAGAAGGCCATCGCGGAAAAAGCCTGGGTCCCCGCTTTCGCGGGGATGAGCGGATTTTTTAGACCCGGAGCGGCATCAGGACGTACTTCACGCCCGCATCCGTCGGATCCAGCACCAGCGTCGGCGAGGCCGGGTCGGCGAAGCGGAATTCGGCGGTTTCGCCGCCGATCTGGCCGGTGACGTCGAGAAGGTATCTCGCGTTGAAGCCGATCTCGAAGGCGTCGCCGTCGTAGTCGACCTCGATTTCCTCGACGGCCTGGCCGGCTTCCATGTTGCGCACGGTCAGCACGACCTTGCCGGGCTCGATGGCGAGCTTCACCGAGCGCGACTTCTCGGCCGAGATGGTGGCCACGCGGTCGACGGCCTGGGCGAACAGGGCGTTGTCGACGGTCATGGTCTTGGGGTTGTCGCGCGGAATGACGCGGACGTAGTCGGGGAAGGAGCCGTCGATGACCTTGGAGGTCAGGGCCGCGCCGTTGAACTCGAAGCGGACCTTGGCCTGCGACAGCTGCAGGTCGACCGATTCACCGGCGTCCTCCAGCAGGCGCCTAGCCTCGTTGACCGTCTTGCGGGGCACGATGACGCCCGGCGCGCCAGCCGCGCCTTCCGGGGCAGGCATTTCGGCGAGCGCAAGGCGGTGGCCGTCGGTGGCGACAGCGCGCAGCAGGGGCTCGCCGTTCTCCACCACCGTGTGCAGGTAGAGGCCGTTCAGATAGTAGCGCGTCTCTTCGGTGGAGATGGCGAAGCGGGTCTTGTCGATCAGGCGGATGAGGTCGTTGGTGTCGGTCGTGATCGGGCCCGACAGGCCGTCGTTGCTCATCACCGGGAAGTCGCCCGCCGGCAGCACCGGCAGGTTGAAGCGCGAACGTCCGGCCTGCACGACCAGCCGCGGGTCATCGCCCGAGAAGCTCAACGACACGTCGGCGCCTTCCGGCAGCTTGCGGACGATCTCGTAGAGGGTGTGCGCCGGCGCGGTGATCTGGCCCGGCACGTCGACCTGCGCCGTACCGTCGTCGACGATCTCCATGTCGAGGTCGGTGGCCGAGAAGCTCACCTTGTCGCGGTTGGCCGACAGCAGCACGTTGGAAAGGATCGGGATGGTGTTGCGGCGCTCGACGACGCTCTGCACATGCCCCAGCGCCTTCAGCAGCGCGGCCCGCTCGATGGTTAGCTTCATGTCCCGTCCGAACTCTCGGCCGCGGCGAATCGTGATGCCCCCGCGCGGCCCCTGATGAAAGGACCTGCGAGCTTAGCGAATTCGTCGCTGCGCGAAAGGGGGCCTTAGCCCTTGGCGGCCACCACGACCATGGCGGGACGCACGATACGGCCGAAGAGCTCGTAGCCGGCCTGCATGGTCTGGACGACGCAGCCGGGCGCCACGTCGGCGGCGGGCTGCTCCATCATCGCCTGGTGCAGGTGGGGGTCGAACTTGTCGCCCTTCCGCGGGGCGACCTTCTTCAGCCCGTTGCGCTCGAAGCCGCTCTGCAGCTCCTTCTCGGTCATTTCGACGCCGAGGATGAAGCTTTTCACCGCCTCCTCGACGTTGTCCTTCGGCGCATGGGCGATGGCGCGTTCGAGGTTGTCGGCGGCTCCGAGCAGGTCGCGGGCGAACTTCTGGATGGCGTAGGCGCGGGCGTCGCTGGCGTCGCGCTCGGCGCGGCGGCGGGTGTTCTCCGCATCGGCGGCGACGCGCAGCATCTGGTCTTTCAGCTGGGCGATCTCGGCCTGCAGCGCCTCGACCTCGGCGGTCGGGGTCTCGGGGATGTCGAAATCGTCGTCGTGTCCGTTGGCCGGCGTTTGCTCGTCGGTCATTGCCTCTATCCGTCCATCATCTTGCCGAGCACCCGGGCGGTGTAGTCCACCAGCGGGATGACCCGTGCGTAGTTGAGGCGCGCGGGCCCGATCACGCCGATCGCGCCCAGCACCTTCTGCCGGCCCGACATATAGGGCGCGGCGATCAGGGCGGAACCCGAAAGTGAAAAGAGCCGCGTTTCGGCGCCGATGAAGATTCGCACGCCCTGCGCCTCGCGCACGCCGTCGAGCAGGCCGATCAGCTGTTCCTTCTGCTCGAGGTCGTCGAACAGCATGCGGACGCGCTCGAGGTCTTCCAGATGCGCGGTCTCGCTCAAGAGGTTGGCGCGGCCGCGGACGATCAGGGCGCGCTCATCGCCCTCGCCGCCGCCCCAGGCGGCCAGGCCGTCCTCGACGAGGCGGGCGGCGGTTTCGTTGAGCTCGCGCCGCGCCCGCTCCAGTTCGGCCCGCATCTCGGCACGGGTGTCGGCGAGCGTGCGGCCTTTGAGGCGGGTGGCGAGGAAGTTGGACGCCTCCTGCAGGGCCGACGGCGTGATGCCGGGCGCCTTCTTCATCAGCCGGTTCTCGACCGCGCCGTCGTCGAAGACGATGACGGCCAGCGTCTCCTCGCCGCCCAGCGAGACGAACTCGACGTGCTTGACGCCGGCTTCGCGCACAGGACTGACGACGACACCCGCGCCGCCGGCCAGGCCCGAGAGTACGGCCGAGGCCTCGTTCAGCGCCTCGTCGAAGGAGCGGCCGTGGGCGTGCAGGCGAGCCTCGATGTCGCGCTTTTCCTGCTCGGCGAGGTCGCCGACTTCCAGCAGGCCGTCGATGAACAGGCGCAGGCCGGCGTGCGTCGGCATGCGCCCGGCGCTGATGTGGGGCGCGCTCAGCAGGCCGGCGTGCGCGAGGTCCTGCAGGGTGTTGCGGATGGAGGCCGGCGACAGCTGCACGCCGCCACGCGACAGCGTGCGCGACCCCACCGGCTCCCCGGTTTCGAGATAGCTCTCCACCACACGCCGGAAGATGTCGCGGGCGCGTTCGTCGAGTTCACTCAGGGTCGCCGTGCGGGGCGCGCCGGAAAGAAGCTGGTTCATGGCCTCGCGCTAGGATAAGCGGCGCCTGCGCCTAAGCAAGCACGCCCGCCGGGAGTTCCCTCAATGCGCCCCTCCGAACGCGCTCCAGACGCCCTTCGCGCCGTCTCCATCGAGACCGCGGTCAACCGCTACGCCGAGGGATCGTGCCTGATCTCGTTCGGCCATACGCGGGTTCTGGTCACCGCGACGGTGGAGGAAGGCGTGCCGGGATGGCTGCGCGGACGCGGGCAGGGCTGGGTGACGGCCGAATACGGCATGCTGCCGCGCGCCACCCACACCCGCGGCCGCCGCGAGGCCGCCTCCGGCAAGCAGTCGGGGCGCACGCAGGAGATTCAGCGGCTGATCGGCCGTTCGCTGCGGGCGGTGACGGACCTGAAACTGCTCGGCGAGCGGCAGGTGACGCTGGACTGCGACGTCGTGCAGGCCGACGGCGGCACGCGCACGGCGGCGATCACCGGCGCCTGGGTCGCGCTTCGGCTGGCGACCCGCTACCTCGTCGAGGAAGAGGTGCTGAAGGCCGACCCCCTGATCGACCAGGTGGCGGCGGTATCCTGCGGCGTCTTCGCCGACACCCCGGTGCTCGACCTCGACTATGAGGAAGATTCGAACGCCGAGGCCGACGCCAATTTCGTGCTCACCGGCAGGGGCGACATCGTCGAGATCCAGGCCACCGGTGAAAAGCGGGGGTTCTCGCGCGCTGAATTCGAAACCCTCTACGGCCTGGCCGAAAAAGGTATCGCCGAGCTGTTCGCCATCCAGCGCGCGGCAATTGGCGGCTGAAATCAACGTAAACGCCAGTAAACCAAGCGCCGTTTTGAGACAAAAAATGGTAAACGACGCTAAACCACGCGTATTCGCGGTCGATTAATCCAGATCGTGCAAATTAAGCGGGTAACTCGGGGCGTCTCTAAGGGGGCACGATCCGCAGCTACATGCCTGTAACGGGATAGGATCTAGCAATGACCAAGTTCGCTCGCTTTCTGAAAGACGAGTCCGGCGCCACGGCCATCGAATATGGCCTGATCGTCGCCCTCATCGCCGTGGTCATCATCGGCGCCGTCACCGCCATCGGCGGCACGCTGAACACGACCTTCCAAACGATCGACGACGAACTGCAAGAAGCCAACTAAGGCTGGTTTCTGCGGTTATCTGGGGGAGAGGCCGCGGCGTAGCCGCGGCCTTTTCTCGTTTCAGGCGCCGCCGTAGGCCGTCTCGTCCTCTTCCTCCTCGGAGCCCGGGCCGGGCTCGTAGGCGACCAGGTCGCCCGGCTGGCAGTCCAGCTCGCGGCACAGCGCGTCGAGGGTCGAGAAGCGGATCGCGCGGGCCTTGCCGGTCTTGAGGATCGACAGGTTGGCGATGGTGACCCCGACGCGGTCGGCGAGTTCGGTCAGCGACATGCGCCGTTCCGAAAGCACGCGGTCGAGGTGGACTTTGATGGCCATGGTCAGATCGTCAGCTCGGCTTCGCCGCGCAGGCGGGCGCCTTCGCGAAACACCTCAGCCAGCACAAAGACCACCAGGACCGAGAACCAGGCCGTCAGGCTGACGCTCATCGAGTCCTGCCCGACGGCGGGCCACAGGACCGCGGCGGCCGCGCGGACGAGATACCGGCCGAACTCCAGAGCCGCGAGCGCGAGGCCGATCACGCGAAGGCGGCGAACGTTGTCGGGATGGAAGGGGTCGCCGGCGATAAGCGTCGCGAAGATGCGCCGCAGCCGGCCGACAATGACGAGAAACGCGACCAGCGAGCCGCTCGCTTCCACGAACCTGACGAAGTTCACATCAGTGATCTGAATCGTTCCACTGAGCGCTTCGGGGTTGAAGCTGATGAGCAGCGCGATCAGCGCGATCGCCGCCGCCAGGATCACACCGATCCAGATGACGACGTAGAAAATGTCCAGAACGACTTTCAGGAAGCTCGATACCGAGCCGGGCCCCAGAGTGCGCATCGCCCTCTCCTGTGTCTTGCCGGGCCCTTGCCGCCCGCCGCGCGGTCTACTGAGTGATCAGGCGTCGCCGCGCGGCGAGCATGCCCCGATCGGGCCGCGCATCAAAGCGCGCCTAGATCGAGTGGGAAACGAACAGCACCGCCGACATCGGCAGAGCGATGACGAGAGCGGCGTTGACCAGCGTCATGGCGACGCCGTCGATGATCGACGTGATCTTCTGGAAGGACATAACGAACCTCATGCTGCAAGTGCGAAACGAAAGTGACACAATGTCACCTTCGATGCGTCCGATATGAGGCCTTATCGCTTTTCGATCAACAAAATTATCGAAAAACGATGTTAAACCTTTGTAACAGATTACAGCCAGGTAATGCAGTGCAGCATTACGCCACCTGCCACGGCTCCGTCGCGACCATGGAGTCGCGCTTCGACGCCCGCTCGTACCAGTCGTTGAGGCGGGGCCGCCCGGGCCGCCAGTCGACCACCTTGCGGAAGTCGAGGTAGCCGAGCTGAGCGGCGAGCGCGATCTCGCCGATCTGCCAGCCGCTGAGGTCCTCGGCCTCGAAGAGGTCGAGGGCCGCGTTGATGGCTTTCAGTTGGCGCTCGATGACGTCGGGGTGCTGGTCGCCCTCGGCGCGGCGGCGTTCCTGGGCCGCGCGGACGGCGGCGTCGCCCATGCCGTCGGCCAGCGACTGCAGCGTCAGCGCCCGCCAGCGCGCCTCGCCCGTCTTCGGGAAGAGCCCGGCCCCGGCGAGGTCGTCGAGGTATTCGCAGATCACCCGGCTGTCGTGCATCGGGGTTCCGTCATCGAGGACCATGCAGGGCACCTTCGACAGCGGGTTCACGGCGCGCACACCCTCGTCCTCGAAGGGTTTGACGACCGCGATCTCGACGCGATCGGCCAGCCCCGCCTCGTGGGCGACGACGCGGACCTTGCGGGCAAAGGGCGACATGGGGGAGTAGAGAAGCTGCATAGTCCGGAGGCCTCGTCATGGCGCTGAAGCTGGAGCGCGGAACCACGATCATCGCGGCCACCCACAATCCCGGCAAGGCGCGCGAACTCGCCGCGTTGCTGGAGGGCCGCTACGAGGTCGTCGCGGCGGGTGAGCTGGGCCTGCCCGAGCCAGACGAGACCGAGGCGACCTTCACCGGTAACGCGCTCCTGAAGGCGCGCGCGGCGGCGGATCGCGCGGGGAAGGTCGCGCTGGCTGACGATTCCGGACTGTCCGTGGCAGCGCTGGACGGCGCGCCCGGCATCCACTCCGCGCGCTGGGCCGGGCCCTCGAAGGACTTCGCCGAAGCCATGGCCAAGGTCGAACAGCGGCTGGAAGAGAGCTATTCCCGCGATCGCGCCGCCTGGTTCACCTGCGCGCTGGCCGTCGCCTGGCCGGACGGGCCGGCGGTGGTGGTCGAGGGGCGGATCGACGGGGCGCTGACCTTCCCGCCGCGCGGCGACAAGGGTTTCGGCTACGACCCGATCTTCATTCCGGAGGGCGGTTCGCTGACCTTTGGCGAGATGGAGCCGGCGGATAAGGACGCCATCAGCCACCGGGCGCGGGCCTTCGCCAAATTGAAGGCGGCGCTGCTTGACTGACGCGCCACCGCTGGGGGTTTACGTCCACTGGCCCTACTGCGCGCGCATCTGCCCCTACTGCGACTTCAACGTCGTGCGCGACCGGGGCAAGACCGGGGAGCAGGAAGCGCTGGCCCGCGCCATCGTCGGCGACCTGCATCGCTGGCGGGATGAGACCGGTCCGCGACGGTTGGCCTCCGTCTTCTTCGGCGGCGGCACGCCCTCGCTGATGGACCCCGCCTTCGTCGCCGCCGTGATCGACACCGCCACTGAACTGTGGAGCTCCGCGCCCGACCTCGAGGTTTCGCTGGAGGCGAACCCCACCGACGCCGAGGCCGGCCGCTTCGCCGCCTTCGCGGACGCGGGCGTCAACCGGCTGTCGCTGGGCGTGCAGTCGCTGGACGACGAAGCGCTGGCCTTCCTTGGCCGCAACCACGACGCGGCCTCGGCCCGGCGCGCCGCCGAGAAGGCCCGCGCCGCCTTCCCGCGCCTGTCGCTCGACCTGATCTACGCCCGGCCCGGCCAAACCCCGGCCGCCTGGGCCGCCGAACTGGAGGCGGCGCTGGCGCTGGGGCCGGAGCACGTGTCGCCCTATCAGCTGACCATCGAAGCCGGCACCGCCTTCGACCGCGCTGTCCGCCGCCGCACGTTCACGCCGCCCGATGCGGACGCGGGCGCCGAGCTGTTCGAGACGACGCAGCAGGTGCTGGAGGGCGCGGGCTTCGACGCCTACGAGGTCTCCAACCACGCCAAGGGCGAGGCCGCCCGCTCGCGCCACAACCTCGTCTATTGGCGGGGCTGGGACTACCTCGGCGTCGGTCCCGGAGCCCATGGCCGCGTAACGCTGGACGGCGGGCGCATCGCGACCACCGCCGCGCGCGGCATCGCCGACTACATCGGAGGGGCCGGTGAGCGCGAAACCCTCACCGCCCGCGAGGCCGCCGAGGAGCGACTGCTGCTCGGCCTGCGCATCGACGACGGCGTGGCGTTCGACGAGGTGGCGGCGCTGGGCCTCCAGCCGGCCAAGGTTCGCGACCTGATCGACGCAGGCCTGCTGGCCGAAGACTCACAACGTCTGCGCGCCACGCGGCAGGGCCGGCTGGTGCTTGATCGCTTGACGGCGGAACTCGCCGCCTGAACCATCGCGGCGTGTTCGAGATCAACCCCAACCTCGATCTGGCGACGCTCAGCGAACGCTATCAGCGGACGACGCGGGTCCACGTCGCGGACTTCATGACGCCGGCTTCGGCCGAAACGCTGCACAGCAAGCTGGCGGCCTCGAAGGACTGGGCCTTCGTCTTCAACCGCGGCAACCGCCACTTCGAGCTGACCGCCGAGAACGCTGCCCGCATGCCGCGCGAGGCGCGCGAGCAGATGCAGCGCGACATCTACGAGAACGCCCGCGACGGCTTCCAACTGGCCTATGAGGTGCTGAACGTCACCAAGAAGCAGGACACGCCGCTGACCGACGATCCGGTCCTGCGCGGGCTGCACGCCTTCATGAACGGCCCGGCCTTCATCGGCTTCATGCGCGAACTGACCGGCGAAGAGCGCGCCAACTGGTGCGACGTGACGGCGACCCGCTATCGGCCCGGCCACTTCTGCGAGGTCCACGACGACAAGGCCGACGACGGCGAGCGGCTGGCGGCCTTCGTGCTCAACGTGACGCCGCGCTGGCGGGCGGACTGGGGCGGGCTGCTGCTGTTCCTTGACGACGCCGGCCACATCCGCGAGGGCTTCACGCCTGCCTTCAACGCCATCAACGTCTTCAAGGCGCCGCAGCCGCATGCGGTCTCGGCCGTCGCGCCCTTCGCCGGCGGACACCGGCTGTCGATCACCGGCTGGCTGCGGCCCTAGCCGAACACCGCAGCCCCGATATCGCCGTCCGGCGTGAGCCAGGCGCGCTTCATGCCTTCGCTGTTGTAGGAGAGCGCGAGATTTCCCTCGGCATCGACGGCGATCATGCCGCCGTCGCCGCCGAGCATGGCGATTTCGCCCAACACCTCGTCGGCGGCTTCGCGCAGGGACTGGCCGCCGAACTTCACGCGGAAAGCGACCTGCGCGGCGGCGGCTGTGCGGATGAAGTACTCGCCGAGTCCGGTGGAGGACACCGCCACCGCCCCGTCGGCCCAGGTTCCGGCGGCGATGACCGGGGTGTCGCCGACGCGGCCGGGCAGCTTGCCGAAGGTGCCGCCGGTGGAGGTGGCGGCGGCGAGCCTGCCCTGCTCATCGCGAACGACGCAGCCGACGGTGCCGTGGGCATGGCCGGCGTCGTCGAGGTCGGCGGCGGCGCGGGTGAACCACCTGGCCGGGTCGTCAATCGGCGTCATCCCCTGTTCGGCGGCGAAGGCGGCGGCGCCCTCTCCGGCCAGCATGACGTGGGGCGTGCGCTCCATGACGCAGCGGGCGACGGCGATGGGACTCTGGAAACCGGTCAGCGCGGCGACGGCGCCGGCTTTCATGGTCACGCCGTCCATCAGGCTGGCGTCGAGTTCATAGACGCCGGCCTTGTTCGGCGAGGCCCCGCGCCCGGCGACGTAGAGGCCCGACGCCTCCAGCGCCGCCACCGTTTCCACCGCGACGTCAAGCGCCGAAGCGCCCGCCGCCAGCCGGTCGCGGGCGGCTTCCACCAGCCCCTGCATGTGCGGCAGCTCGCGGCTGTAGTCGCGGCTTTTGACAGCCCCCGCGCCGCCGTGCAGCGCCAGACTCAAACAATTGTTCGCCATCGCTGATCTCCGGCGTATGAAGGCTGTTCGGACGAGAGACCCTGGAGGAACAGCATGAAGTCGGTGCTTAGCAAGACCGTCGGCGGCCCGGAGACCCTGGTGCTCGAGGAGCGCCCCGATCCGGTGGTCGAACCGGGCAAGGTGGTGCTGAGCATCAAGGCCTGCGGGGTCAACTATCCTGACGTGCTGATGATCCAGGACATGTACCAGTTCAAGCCCGAGCGCCCGTTCGCGCCGGGCGGCGAGGTGGCCGGGATCGTCGAGGCCGTCGGCGACGGCGTCAGCCACGTGAAGGCCGGCGACCGCGTGCTGGCCTCGGTCGGCTGGGGCGGCATGGCCGAGAAGGCGCTGGTCGACGCCATGCGCGTCGTGCCGATCCCCGACGCCATGCCGTTCGATGAGGCGGCGGCCTTCATGATGACCTACGGCACCAGCTACTACGCGCTGAAGGACCGGGGCGAGCTGAAGGCCGGCGAGACCCTGTTGGTCACCGGCGCGGCCGGCGGCGTCGGTCTCTCGGCTGTCGAACTCGGCAAGGCCATGGGCGCGCGGGTGATCGCGGCGGCGTCTTCGCAGGAGAAAGTCGACCTGGCCGTGGCGCGCGGCGCCGACAGCGGCGTCGTCTATCCCGCCGGGCCGTTCGACAAGGACGGCAAGAAGGCGCTCGCGGGACTGTTCAAGGAAGCCGTCGGCGACAAGGGATGGGACGTCGCCTACGACGGCGTCGGCGGCGACTATGCGGAAGCCGTCATCCGGGCCAGCGGCTGGAACGGCCGCTTCCTCGTCATCGGCTTCCCGGCCGGCATCCCGGCCGTGCCGCTGAACCTGACGCTGCTGAAGAGCTGTTCCATCGTCGGCGTCTTCTGGGGCGCGGCGGTGGCGCGCGATCCCAAGGCGAACGCCCAGAACGTCAAGGAACTGATGGCGCTCTACGGCGAGGGCAAGATCCGGCCGCACGTCTCCGAGCGCTTCCCGCTGGAAAAGGCCGGCGACGCCATCGCCCACCTCGCCAGCCGCAAGGCCATGGGCAAGGTCGTGGTGGTCACGGA
>CAMLRH010000049.1 GCA_946482375.1 uncultured Caulobacteraceae bacterium
TCCGCGAGTCCGGCGCTATCAAAAATAAAATCTTCCGCGGTGAGGCTGGACGCGACGACATTCAGCAGCAGGATTGAATCTGTGACAGAAAGAACAATGCGGGTATTACTGCCCTCTTGCTGCAACGATTGATAGGCCGAGTAGCCGATCAACTCGATCTGATCCTCGACGCCACCGGCCGTGAAGTCAGTGATGGTAGCGACCCCGGATCCGGTCTTGAAGTAGAACCGATCGTGACCGGTTCCGCCCGTTAGCGTATCCGCATTGCCGCCCCAGAGCAGATCATTACCCGCGCCCGCGTCGAACACCTCCGCCGACGCGCCGCCGATGAGAGTGTCGTCACCGTCCCCCCCCGACACGCCGCCGCTCTGAGCGCCGCCCCGACTGTCATAGAAATCATTCCCGCCCCCAAGCGCGACGTGATCCGTAATGATCCCCTGATTGTAGAGCGTCTGTGCGCCGTGCCCGAGCTCTACGAGCCCTCTTAGCTCGCCGCTGTTATAAATAGTCGCCGTAGTCTCTAAATCCGGGAATGAACTCTGATGTCTCTGTATCGCGTAGTCGGCCTCGATGACACCGGTGTTCCAAAGCGTGCTAATCCTCGTGGTGGCTAACGCCAGCCCCATACTGTCAGCCTCGCTTGTTTCGTCAGAAACTCGAATAAGGCCGGTGTTTACAAAGGCAGGGTACTCAGTGTTCGCCGGATGAACGTTACCTTCGAGCCACACCCCAACACTCTGCTTAACGCCCTGAACCGTGATTTCGCCGCTATTGTAGAACGTGTCCTCGGGCCGATCATGATTATAACTTAGAATGCCTACGGCGGCGCCTTCTGAAGTAACCTTGATGACGCCCGTGTTGACCGCGTCGCCTGTGTCAACGTAAAGTCCCACCGCATTCGCCCCAAATGGTGGAACACGGAAGAACGAGCCCGTGAAGTCCCCACCCCACATATCGGTCGGTGGGGTCACATCATGCTCCGCCGCCACCACGACGCTGCCATGGTTGAAGATCTCGTTGGCGATCATTCCAACGGCGGCGGCTGCAGTCGTGGACACGACTTCGACTACCCCGGTCTCCGCCACCGCTATGGACGGAGACATCACAACGCCTTGCGCAACCCCGTCAGTCGCCGAAACGTGCAGTTGCAGCGTGCCGGCTATAAATACGGGAGGCGCGCCCAGGAGCGTATCCCCCACGATGCCCGCATTTGTGTAGGGACGGGAGTCTACATACACAGGACCGGGATCAACAAGGTGAAGCGTTTCGCCGGCGCGCACGACAAATGCGCTCTGGGCGATCTGCGTTCCGATCGTAGGCGCTTCGGGGGCGGGGGCGAGGGGAGTCGGGTTGAAAACGAGATCTGCGGCCGTCAGACTGGTCGCAAGTACGTTTTTCAATAGAATGGAGTCGGAATCGGAGAGAGTAACTAGAGTATCGGCGCCGATCTGCTGTATGCTTTGGTAAGTGCCGTATCCGAAAATCTGAAGCGAATCCTGAAGCCCCCCCACTGTGAAATCCAGGATTGTGTCGCGGCCGTCACCCGACGAAAAAACGAAATGATCGTTGCCGGCTCCCCCCGTAAGGAGGTCATCACCCGTGTCGCCGAGCAGATCATCGGCGCCATCACCGCCCATAATGGTGTCGTCGCCGCCGGCCCCTTCGAGGAACTCCGATGCGGCCGAGCCGATGATGCTGTCGGCGTACGCCGAGCCAAGGACCGCCTCAAAGTTTCGTATCTTGTCTTGATCGGCTCCGGAAACAACGCCCGCGCCAAGATCGACGGTGACCCCTCCCCAGGCTCCAATATAGCTCACCGTGTCAAAGCCGGCGCGACCGTCGAGCGCATCCGCGCCGCGCCCGCCGTCAACCCAATCATCGCCGCTACCGGCATTGATGGCGTCCTGGCCCTCCTCGCCAAACAGGAATTCCTGGCCAGCCCCTCCTAATAGGATATCGTCGCCGAAACCGGCCGCTATGACGCCATAGTGAAATCCGCTCTCGCCACGGTACATATCGTTCCCGGCGCCAAGTTCGATCGTACCGCTGATAATCCCATGGTTCTCCAGGGTGTCGTCGTCATGAGCAAAATGGACAACGCCATAGATCTCGCCGTGGTTTATGAGGTGCTGGGGCTCCATGGACGAGGTCACGGCTCCGGCGCCTGCGCCTATCCAGAAAGCGTAATCAGCGGCGATGACACCGGTATTGACATAGGTTTCGTACAACAAGTTGGAAGAAACATAGACGCCGATACTCGGATAACCCCCGGAGGTAGCGACAATAGTGCCGTGATTGGTGAAATTGAGTTGCCCATAGTTCACCCCGACGTATACGCCGACCGCGCTAACGCCACCGTTGACCTCCACCAGGCCGGTGTTTTCCAGCGTGGCGCCGTTGTATAGATAAAGCCCTTCGGCGTGCAGGTCCCCGGTCACCCTGATGACACCGTTGTTGGTCACAAGAGTGGATGACTCATACAGCTCAACCCCGGTCACCAACCCGTGGTTTGCGTACACCTCGAACAGACCGTCATTCCGAAAGTTAACCGACTGCTGCGGGGCAAAGAATCCTTTTGTTTCGCCGTCGCCGCCCAAATCCAGGAGTGACGTCACGCGAAATACGCCACTCTCCTGATTATGGAACACCCCGTTGGCGCCGGAGTATCGGCTGACGCCAAAGCCAGATAGTGCGCCGGGAGGGAATAGCCCGGGGGCCGGCGCCAAGACGATGTTGATCGTCCCCGCATTGAGAAAATCCGTGGACTCGAGACCTGTGCCACTGAAGAGATAAGCTGGGCGATCAGGCGTGAGCCAATAATCGAACGCATTGACTTCGGGGTTCTCGATCTCGACAACCGCCCCAGCCTCAATCTGGGTGTCCTGGGTGATCTCGATGGCCATTACGCCCGCCCTCGCGAAGCTGTTCCCTCACGCACCAGCGAAACGTCGGCTTTGCAGCCGAATGCGGACGCCGTTCCGGCGCCGGCTAATGAAATGAAACTGGGCAAGCCTTCCCCCCGGATCGACGCCTAGCGTTCGGATGAACGCCAACACGCGTCGCTACTTCGGAGCGAGTTAACGCCAAGCTCGTCGAAGGCGCAACTGCGGCTTTCTGCAGCAATAATCGTGGCCCAGGCCGCCTCACTCACGGTCGTCAAGCAGATCGAGGGTTGCAATGGCCGCCCCCAAGGCGCACCAAAAGTCGATGGTTCAAAGGGCACCTGGAAAAGTCGAGCACCCCGACCTGTTCGGGCCCGGGCCGGAGATGCCCGAGGGTTTCTCGCTGCGGCCGGAGCTTCTCGGCCGCGAGGAGGAGACGCAGCTCGCGGCGCGGTTCACGGGGCTCGATTTCAAGCCGTTCGAATTTCGCGGCTACACCGGCAAGCGGCGGGTGGTGTCGTTCGGCTGGCGCTACGACTTCGGCGACAATGAGCTAAGGGAAGTCGAGGGCATGCCGGAGTGGCTGGCGCCGATCCGCGACAGGGCCGCCGGGTTCGCGGGCCTGACGCCCGACGAGCTGCCGCATGTCCTCGTCACCGAATATTCGCCGGGCGCCGCCATCGGCTGGCACAGGGACCGGCCGGACTTCGAGGACGTGGTCGGGATTTCACTCTGCTCGCCCTGCACCTTTCGGTTTCGGCGCCGCGCGGGGCTGAAGTGGGAGCGGGCCTCGTTCATCGCCCAGCCGCGTTCGGCCTACCTCTTGCGCGGGCCCTCGCGCACGGACTGGGAGCACTCGATCCCGGCGGTGGACGCGCTGCGCTATTCGATCACCTTCCGCAGCCTCAAGGCGCCGCCGCATGTCAGCTGAGCTGGCGGCGATGATCGAGGGCGCGCGCCGGGTAGTCGTGTTCACCGGCGCCGGCATCTCCACCGAATCCGGAATCCCCGACTTCCGCAGTCCCGGCGGCGTCTGGAGCCAGATGAAGCCGATCTACTTCCAGGAGTTCGTCGCCAGCGAGGAGAAGCGCAAGGAAGCCTGGCGGCGCGTCTTCTCGGGCGCCGCCGGCTGGGTGGGCGCCAGCCCCAATGCGGGCCACCACGCCGTGGCCGAACTGGTCCGTCGCGGCAAGGTCGCCGCCGTCATCACCCAGAACGTCGACAACCTGCACCAGGATTCCGGCGTGCCGGACGAGCAGGTGATCGAGCTGCACGGCAACGCCAGCTATGCCAAGTGCCTGACCTGCGGACGGCGACACGAACTCGAAGCGCTGCGCGGGCCCTTCCTGGCCACCGAGGCGCCGCCGACCTGCTGGTGCGGCGGGCTGATCAAGACAGCCACCATCTCCTTCGGCCAGTCGATGCCGGAGGGGCCCATGGAACGCGCCGAGGCCGAGACGCTCGACTGCGACCTCTTCCTGGTGCTGGGCTCGTCGCTGGTCGTCTATCCGGCGGCGGGCTTTCCGACCCTGGCGAAGCAGAACGGCGCCAGGCTCGCCATCGTCAACCGCGACCCGACCGACCAGGACGCCGTCGCCGACCTCGTCCTGCACGAGGAGATCGGCCCGTTGATGTCTTCCGTTGTGGAGCCCCGCTGACTTTCCCGCGTTGCATTTGTTAACGGCGCCGCTTTGAGCGCCTAATGTCTCATGTCCGCCCAAGGGAGTTTCATGCGTAAGTTCGGGACCGTCGCCGCCCTAGCCGCCCTCCTGCTCGTCGCTTCGTGCGACCGGGCGGCCGATTTCATCGGCATGAAGGAGGTCTCGCCCCAGGCCATCCAGCGCGCGGCCGAAGACCCGCGTGTCGAGACATTTTACAAAGCCCGCCAGTGGCAGCCGGCCTGGACCGGCGGCAAGACCGGCGAGCTGCTGGAGGCGCTTCAGGGCGCCGAGAAGCACGGCATGAACGCCGACAAGTTCCTGGCCATCATCGGCGAGGCCAAGGACCCGGCCCGCGAGGAAGCGGCGCTGACGCTCGCCGCCATCTCCTATGCCGAGGCGCTGTCGGGCGGCATGGCCAGCCCGAAGAAGATCTGGAGCATCTACACCGTCGACCGCCCGAAGACCGACGTGGTCGCCGGCCTGTCGAAGGCGCTGGAAGGCGGCGACCTCGAGGACTGGTTCGACAGCCTGGCCCCCCAGGACGAGGAGTACCAGGTGATGTCGGCGGCCTACATGGCGCTGCGCAACCAGATCGCCGACCAGAACGGCCAGCCGATCCCATCCGGCGCGAGCATCAAGCCCGGCGGCCAGGACCCGCGCATGCCGCGGATCGCCCGCGCGCTGCACATGGCGGGCTTCTTCGCCGGTCCGGTGGAAGAGGAATCGACCCTCTACACCCCCGGCATGGTCCCGGGCGTGAAGGTGTTGCAATCGCAGGCGGGCCTGAAGGCCGACGGCACGATAGGAAACCAGACCATAGCGGCGCTAAACACCGTCGCCGCCGACCACGCCCAGCAGCTCGCGCTGAACATGGAGCGCCGCCGCTGGCTGGCGCGAGACGTCCCGGCGACGCGCATCGACGTCAACACCGCCGCAGCCTTCCTCAACTACTACAGGGGCGGCCAGGTGGCCGACACGAGGCGGGTTATCGTCGGCAAGCACGGCACGCCGACCCCGCAGCTACAATCGAACATGTTCCAGCTGGTGGCCAACCCGCCGTGGAATGTGCCAGCTGGAATCGCGGCCAAGGAGATTCTGCCCAAAGGCGCCGGCTATCTGGCTTCCCAGGACATGTATGTTCAGAACGGGCGCGTCATCCAGAGGCCGGGCCCCAAGGCGGCGCTGGGCGTGGTCAAGTTCGACCTGAAGAACCCCTACGCCATCTACCTGCACGATACGCCGTCGAAGTCGCTGTTCGCCTCGGACGCCCGCCACCGCAGCCACGGCTGCGTGCGGGTCCACAACGCCGTCGAGTTCGCCCGCATGCTGGCCAACGACCACGGCGTGCTTGGTGAATTCGACCGCAAGCTGTCGACGGGAAACACCGGCACGGTGGCGTTGAAGGAGCCGATTCCCGTGCGGCTGCTCTATCACACCGTCTACCTCGATAACGCCGGACGGCTGGTCTACCTGCCCGACCCCTACGGCTGGGATCAACGGTTGGCGAAGGCGGTCGGCCTGACGGCGCCAAAGCGTGCGCTGACCGACGCGCCCGCTATCGAGCTGGGGCCGTAGGCTCTTCGTCCGTCGGCGTCAGGGCGTCCATGGCCGGCGTGGCGAAACCCGTCGGATCGACCTCGCCGGACTCGCGGACAGGCGCCATGCGCGCCTTCCGCCAGCCACCCCAGCGGTAATAGCCGAAGGCCATAAGCGCCGAGGCGGCCATGCTGACGGGGAAGCTCCACCAGATCGCGTCCGGTCCCCAGGACGGCTCCAGCAGCTTGGCGAAGAAGACCCGGATACCCAGCAGCGAGATGACCAGCGAGATCAGCGGCGCTGTCACCGCGCCGGTCGAGCGGACCACGCCGAACAGCACGAAGGTCACGCCGAACATGATGAAGGACCAGGCGACGATCAGGTTGATGTGGCTGGAGACGGCGATGGCGGCCGCGTCGCCCGGCAGGAACAGCCGCAGCAGGAATGGCTCGGCGAGGTAGACCAGCAGCACCAGCGAGCCGGTGAGCGCCAGGTTGATCAGCGCCCCCGACCGCGCCGTCAGTTCCACTCGCCGCCACTGGTTCGCGCCGACGTTCTGGGCGGCCATGGATGAGGCCGCCGCGCCGATCGCCATGGCCGGCATCTGGATATAGGTCCAGATCTGCGCCGCCACGCCGTAGGCCGCCGCCGTCACCGTGCCGTGGGCGTTGACCATGCCCATCATGACGATGGCCGAACCCGACACGACGATGATCTGCAGGCCCATCGGCACACCCTTTACGATGGTCGCCCTGAGGATCGACAGGTCCGGTTTCAGGTAGCCCAGCTCATCGCCGGTCAGCCGCAGCGGCAGCTTCCGCCGGTAGATGTAGATGACCATGGCGACCAGGCTGATCACCTGGCCGATCAGCGTCGCCGTCGCCGACCCGCCGACGCCCATGCGCGGGAAGAGCCCATAACCCTGGATCAGCAGCGGGTTCAGGCCGACGTCCAGCACCACCGTCAGGCCCATGAAGATCAGGGGCGTGCGGGCGTCCCCCGACGCCCTGAGGATCATCATCAGGAAGGTCAGGAAGTACATGAACGGCACGGCCAGGCAGATGATGCGCAGGTAGTCCTCCGCCAGCGGCAGCGCCTCTCCCGGCGTGCCGAGCCAGCCCAGGATGGTGGGCGTGGCCAGGAACCCCGCCAGCCCCACGATCAGCGAGGCGACGGCGAAGAAGGCCGCCGTGGTGCCGACCACCTGCTTGGCGCGGTCGAGGTCCTTCGCCCCCACCGCCTGGGCGACCATGATGTTGGCCGCCATGCCAACACCGAACACTGCGCCCAGCATCAGGAACAGCACGAGGTTGGCGTTGGCGGTGGCGGTCAGGCCCGCTTCGCCGAGGAATTGCCCGACCCAGACGGCGTTCACCGAGCCGTTCAGCGACTGCAGGGCGTTGGAGCCGAGGACCGGCAGCGAAAACCAGAAAAGCGTGCGGGTGATCGGCCCTTCGGTCAGCCTGTGGCCTTGCCGCTGGGCGGGCCGCGCGGCCTCGATCGGCTCCGATCCTTCCATGGCGGTGACAACCCTGCGTCGCGGGCGCGGTTCCTAGGCCGCGGCCTGCTCGGTCTGCTTCGGCGTAACCGCCCTGTTGTGATGCTCCACCAGCGTGCGGGCAACCTTCTGGAACAGGGAAATGCGCTCGCCCACCGACGTCGTGGTCTCGGCGATCATGACGGCCACGGCGTAAGAGCGGCCGTCGGGGGCGGTGATAATGCCGACATCGTTCCAGCCGGTGACGCGCGCCCCGAGCTCCTGCCCGGTGCCGGTCTTGTGGGCGATGGTCCAACCTTCGGACAACCCGCCTCGCAGGCGGCGGGCGCCCGTCTCGGTCTCGGTCATGACCTCGAGCATGTTGCGGGTCGATGCCGCCGACAGCAGCCGGCCCTTCTTCAGCTTCGCAAGCGCCCCCACGATGGCGACTGGGGACGCGCCGTCGGGGGGATCGGCCAGGTAGGCGTCAAGCTTCTGCTTGCGATAGAGGTCGGGCAGCTGCGCGCGGGCGTGCTGGAAGTTCCAGTTGAAGCCGTACTCCGGCCGCCACTGCATCCCGGCGATCTCCGCCTGCAGGTAGCGCTCCTCGGTCCCGGCGCGGATGGCGCCGAGCCCGCGATCGTCGATGACTCCCTGAACCGCGCCGCCGCCGCCGACGCGCCGCATCAGCATGTCGTTGGCGGCATTGTCGCTCTTGGCGATCGCGCCCATCAGGAGTTCCTGCGGCGTGGTCTGGTAGCCGTCGCTGTCGATCTTGGCGCGGATAGGCTGGTGGAAGACTGAGAGGTCGTTGCGGGTCATCAGCAGCGGCTCATCAAGCCGCATCCGCCCCTGGTCGACGGCGTCGTAGACGGCCAGCGCCACCCAGAGCTTGCTGACGCTCTGCTGCGGCAGGATCTGGTCGGCGTTGTAGCCGGCGGTCCAGCCCGCCTCGATGTCGCGGACGGCGAAGCCCGCGCGCCCGTTGAAGGCCTCGCCGATGGCGCGCAGTTCCTGGACCAGTTCAGGCGGCGCCGGCGGCGGGGCGACGACCACGTGGCGGGCGGCGCCGACCGTGGTGTTCGCCTGCTGGCCGCCGGGCGCGAAGGTCGCCGTCAGCGCCGCGGCGAGGGCGGCAAGAAGGTGGAAAAGCTTCTGCAACGCGATACGACTCACTGACGAGGCGGCCGATTCCGCCCCGCCAGATTAGCGCATCGGGAGCCTTGCCGTTCCGCTAAGAGACTTAGGCGTGGCCGAGGATGGTCATGGCCGCGATGCGCCAGGTCTGCACCTCGCCGCCCCGGTAGTAGCCGCGCAGCGAGGTCGCCTCGCCCGCCTTGCCGGGCCAACGATAGAAGATGTGGTCGCCCACCTGGGTGATCTTCGTCAGCGTCGGCGCCCAATAAGGGTCGACCCAGTCGGTGTGATAGTGGGTGGCCGTCCCGACGCTCTTCTCGACATAACCCTCAAGGGCCTGCTGGGCGATCTGGCGGGCGGAGAAGATCTGCTCTGGCCGCGGCGGACGGCGCTTCATCGAGCCGTCGCAGACGAACGAGAACTGGCAGCCGGTCTTGCGCTGGAAGCCCTGGAAGACGACGCCGCAGACCGACTTGGGGAAGTTCGGGTCGCGGACCCGGTTGAGGATCACCTGCGCTACGGCGCGCTGACCGGACATGGGCTCGAAACCGGCCTCGTAGTAGATGGCGTCGGCCAGGCAGGTGACGGCCTGCTGGCGTTCGGCGACGTCGGCCACGGGCAGCACGAAGGGCTGCACCTCGTCGGGGTTCACGGGCAGGCCGGCGGGCGCGATCAGGCCCGGTTGGCCAGGCGCATAGACGCCGCTCACCAGGTCCAGCGACTTGGCCAGACCCGGCGTGGCGATCATGGTGATGGAGGCAAGGAAAACCAGCGCGAGATGAGGCAAGCTCGCGTAGCGGCGCAGATAAGATACCAATTTACGTCCCTTAGCTCAGCGATGATGAAGCGCGACAGTACCGCCGCTTTTGCGCCGCAATTTCGAAGTCTGTCAGACATTCGAATTTCTTATAGCGACGCTTGCTCAGATGATGTTGTTATATACTGGAATTTCCTCTCATTTTCGCTGCGACAAGTCGACACTCGGGCGACTCACTATTTTGTCAGCGGCCGTGATGATCTGAAAATCTACTTGTCGAATAGGCGAAAAACGCAAAGGGCGGCCCGTGAGGACCGCCCTTCTACTGTTCCGCTTGTAGCGAGTGCTACGCCGGCTGGCGCGCTTCGGCCATCAGGTAGGCGTCAACCGACTCGGCGCACTGGCGGCCCTCCCGGATCGCCCAAACGACCAGCGACTGGCCGCGCCGCATGTCGCCGCAGGCGAAGATGCGCGGGCTGGAGGTGCGGTAGTCGGTGGTGTTGGCGAGCACATTGCCGCGCGCGTCCAGTTCAACGCCGGACTGCTCGACGAGACCCGGCAGGCGCGGGCCGAGGAAGCCCATGGCCAGCAGCACCAGGTCGGCCTTCAGCTCGAACTCGCTGCCCTCGACCTCGCGCATGACCATGCGGCCGTCCTCGCGGACCCACTCGGTGCGGGCGCAGATCAGCTTCTCGACCTTGCCGTTGGAGCCCTCGAAACGCTTGGTGATGACGGCGAAATCGCGCTCGCAGCCTTCCTCGTGCGACGAGGAGGTGCGCAGCTTCAGCGGCCAGTCGGGCCAGGTCAGCGACTTGTTCTCGCGCGCCGGCGGCTGCGGCATGATCTCCAGCTGGGTGACCGAGGCCGCGCCATGCCGGTTCGAGGTGCCGATGCAGTCCGAGCCGGTGTCGCCGCCGCCGATGACGACAACATGCTTGCCCTTGGCCGACAGCGTGCCGGTCGGCGCCGCCTTTTCCTCGGGATCGCCCGCCACCCGCTTGTTCTGCTGGGTCAGGAAATCCATGGCGAAGTGGACGCCGTCCAGCTCGCGGCCCGGCACGTCCAGGTCGCGGGGCAGCTCGGCGCCGCCGGCCAGCACGATCACCTCATAGTCGTCCAGCAGCCGCTGGACCGAGACGACCTTGCCGATCTCCATGTTGGTGCGGAAGATCACGCCCTCGACCTCCATCTGCGCGATGCGTCGGTCGATGAGGTGCTTCTCCATCTTGAAGTCGGGGATGCCGTAGCGGAGCAGGCCGCCGATGCGGTCGCTCTTCTCGAACACCGTCGGCGCATGGCCGGCGCGCGCCAGCTGCTGGGCGCAGGCCAGGCCTGCCGGACCCGAGCCGATCACCGCTACCCGCTTGCCGGTGCCGCGAGGGGCGCACTGGGCCTCGACCCAGCCTTCCTGCCAGCCCCTGTCGACGATCTCGCACTCGATCGTCTTGATGGTGACCGGGGTGTCCTGGATGTTCAGCGTGCACGACGCCTCGCAGGGTGCGGGGCAGACGCGGCCGGTGAACTCCGGGAAGTTGTTGGTCTGGTGCAGGGCGTCGAGCGCCGTCTTCCAGTCGTCGCGGTAGACGAGGTCGTTCCAGTCCGGGATCAGGTTGTTGACCGGGCAGCCCTGGTGACAGAACGGAATCCCGCAGTCCATGCAGCGCGCGGCCTGACGGCCCGCCTCGCCCTGCGGCAGCGGACGCACGAACTCCTTCCACGTCTTCAGCCGATCGGCCGGATCGTCGTAGTCGCGGTCGTGGCGCTCGATCTCGAGAAAGCCCGTCGGCTTGCCCATCTCACTAACTCCGGAAATCTATTCGGCGGCGACCGTGACGGCGGCTTGCCGTTCGGCCTCCAGCTCGAGCAGGGCGCGCCGATAGTCCTTCGGCATCACCTTGATGAAGTGGGTCAGGGCGGTGTCCCAGTTGTCCAGGATCTCGCGCGCCCGGGCGCTGCCCGTATAGAGCAGGTGCCGTTCGACCAGGATGCGCAGCCGCTCGGCGTCGAAACGCAGCATGTCGCCCATGCCGGCGTCGGACGCGCCCGGCGCCTTCTGCCTGGGCGCGCGCTGGTCGTCGAGGTCGCCGGGCGTCACGTCCAGCTTCTCGAACTCGACCATCGCCGTGTTGCACAGCGGCTGGAAGCGGCCTTCCGGATCGAAGACGTAGGCGATGCCGCCGCTCATGCCGGCGGCGAAGTTGCGGCCGGTGTTGCCGAGCACCACGACCACGCCGCCCGTCATGTATTCGCAGCAGTGGTCGCCGGCGCCTTCCACCACGGCCACCGCGCCGGAGTTGCGGACGGCGAAGCGCTCGCCGGCCACGCCGTTGAAGTAGGCTTCGCCGGCGATGGCGCCATAGAGCACCGTGTTGCCGACGATGATGTTCTCGGTCGGCTCGCGGCCGACGCCTTCCGGCTGGCGCACGATCACCCGGCCGCCCGACAGGCCCTTGCCGAC
>CAMLRH010000050.1 GCA_946482375.1 uncultured Caulobacteraceae bacterium
TGGAGGTGCGGATGACCTCCGGCGGCAGGTCGAGGAAGCTCGCGTCCATGTCGCCCAGCACCGGGACCGGCCATTCGGCGAGCCCGGCGACTTCATCCAGCAGGCCGTCGTCCTCGACCAGCTCCAGCTTCTTCGCCGCGCAGAGCTGGCGGGCGCCGTCGAGGATGCGGGCCTTCCGCTCTTCGACGTCCAGCACGACGTAGTGGCCGGCCAGCGCCTCGCGGTACTCATCGAAGTCGCGAGCGCGGAACGGCTGACCGGAGCCCATGAAGCGGTGGCCTTCGGAAAGGTCACCGCTCTCGATCCCGTCGACGGCGAAGGGCACGATCTGGCGGTCGAAGACACAAAGGATGCGCCGCAGCGGCCGCACCCAGCGCAGCTTGCCCGAACCCCAGGTCATCGACTTCGGCCACGGGAAGTTGCGGACGATGTCGTCGACCGTCTCGGCAACGATCTCGGCGGTGGGGCGGCCCTTCTTCTCGATCACCGCGAACCAGACGCCGTCGCGCTCGGTCAGTTGCTCGCGGGTCAGGCCGGTCTTGCGCAGAAAGCCCTCCAGCGCCTGCTCCGGCGCGGAGGTCTTGGGGCCTTTCAGCTCCTCGGTCCGGTCGCCCTGCGCGGCAGGCAGGCCGTCGGCGACCAGCGTCAGCCGGCGCGGCCCGGCATAGGTCTTGAATTCGGTCGGCTCCAGCCCGGCGGCGGCCAGCCGCTCGCGCGCCAAGCGCTCAAAGTCCCGCGCCGCCTGCGCCTGCATGCGGGCCGGGATTTCTTCCGACAGCAGTTCGATCAGAAGCTCGGGCATCTAGGCGCGGCCCCTCGCGATCTCGGTGGCGATCTGCTCGGCGACGTTCATCTCCCTCCGCAGCCGTTTTGCGTGCCCGGCCGCACGATCCGAGTAAGTGACGCGTTCATAAACCCCCTTCCCCCTCGAGGGGGGAAGGGTCGGGGATGGGGGTGTGGCTTCTGCGTTGCGAGAGCAAGCGCTGTTTGGCTCGGCGCCAGCAAGCGGTGCCGCCCGCAGCTCAGCGGCTACACCCTCCACCCTCCCCTCCTCCCCTCGAGGGAGGAGGGTCGTGCTAGCTCGACTCACGCCGCCGCCTCCTGCTGGGCGACCCAGGCTTCGGCGCACATCTTACAGAGGTCGCGGATGCGGCCGATGTAGCTGGCGCGTTCAGCGACCGCGATGGCGCCTCGGGCGTTCATCAGGTTGAACAGGTGGCTGGCCTTCAGGACCATGTCGTAGGCCGGCAGCACCAGCGCCTCGCCGGTGTATGAGCGCGCCAGCATGGCCGGGACCTCGCGCTCCATGTCCTCGAACTGGCGCTTCAGCACCTCGACGTTCCAGCCGTGGAAGTTGGCCTCGGAATGCTGGCGCTCGTTGGCGAGGAAGACGTCGCCGTAGGTCGTCGCGCCCAGCGGCGCGTCCGGGTCGTTGAAGGGCAGCTCATAGACGTTGTCGACGCCGAAGACGTACATCGCCAGCCGCTCGAGGCCGTAGGTCAGCTCGCCCGCCACCGGGTTCACGTCGAGCCCGCCGACCTGCTGGAAGTAGGTGTACTGGCTGACCTCCATGCCGTCGCACCAGACCTCCCAACCGAGCCCCCAGGCGCCGACGGTCGGGTTTTCCCAGTCGTCCTCGACGAAGCGGATGTCGTGCAGCTTGAGGTCGATGCCGATGGCCTCCAGCGAGCCGAGGTACAGCTCCTGCATGTCGGGCGGGTTGGGTTTAAGGATCACCTGGTACTGGTAGTAGTGCTGTAGCCGGTTGGGGTTCTCGCCGTAGCGACCGTCGCCGGGCCGCCGGGAGGGCTGGACGTAAGCCGCGTTCCAGGGTTTCGGCCCCAGCGCCTGCAGCACCGTCGCCGGGTGCAGCGTGCCGGCGCCCACTTCCGTGTCGTAGGGCTGCAGAATCACGCAGCCGCGCGAGGCCCAATAGTCATGGAGCCTCAGGATCAGGCCTTGAAACGACTTGGGTTTTTCGGCGTAGGCCATGCGTCTCTTCGCGGGCGCAAAAAAGTCGGCGGACCATAGGGCCCGCCGACTGCTGACTCAAGCCGAGTTGGGGTGGCTTAGCTCGCCGGCGCTTCAGCCGGTTGAGCAGCGGCGTTGGCCGCATCGACGGCCGCGGCGGCGGCCCGCTCGGCAGCGGCGGCGGCCTTGCCCTGGGCGATCACGGGATCCGTGGGGCTGAGCACGCGGTCGACGACATAGATGATGCCGTTGGTGGCGCGGACTTCGGCTTGCAGGATGTTGGCGCTGTTGGCCTTCAGGTTGGCCGCGTCGGTGCCGTCGAGCAGCAGCTCCTTGCCGGCGACGGTCTGCACCGGGCCGCGCGCTCCCTTGACCTTGGTCAGGTCCACCGGGGCGTTGACGACGTGATAGACGAGCAGGCCCTGCAGCTCGCCCGCGTTCTCGGTCTTCATCAGGCGGTCGAGCTCGCCCGCCGGGAGGGCGGCGAAGGCGGCGTCCGTGGGGGCGAAGACCGTCAGGTTGGGGTTCGTCTTCAGGACGGCCGTCAGGTTGGTCTTGTCCAGCGCCTTGACGAAGGTGGTGAACTGACCGGAAGCCTTGGCCGTCTCGACCAGATCGCCCTTGGCGACGATCGGAACGTAGGCCGGCGCGGCGGGAGCCGGGGCCGCCTCGGGGGCAGGAGCAGCCACGGCGGCCGTGGCCGCAACAGGTTCAGCCGAAGCAGTCGCTTCAGCGGTTTGGGCGTGAGCCGCGCCAGTGAACAGGGCCACGGCGGCAGCGGCGGTAAGTAGACGATAGAGAGTCATGCAGGGCGCCTCCGACAATGAAGGCGGCGACCATAACCGCGCTCAAGGCCAAAATGGGGCGCCCTGCTGAATTCCCTGTTAGTTGCCGGCGGCGGCGGTGCGCTTGCCGGCGCGCGACAGCGGCTGGCCGTACTTGGCACGGTTCTCGGCGGTGTCGGGAACCGGGCCGTTGGTGACCGTGCGCATCGTCACGGTGCCCGGTTCGCCCATGGTCGTGGTGGTCAGGCTGGACGCCGGGACGCCGGCTGTCGTGGCCGAAGCGCTGACGGGCAGGCCGGTGACCGGATCGACAATCGCCGTGGTCGTGGTGGTGGTGGTCGTGTTGCCCTGGGCGTCGATCGTCACGTCGGTGTCGGTCGATTGCGCATAGGCGGTGGAGCCGGCGGCGAGCGCTGCCGCGAAACCGGCTGCGGTCAGAAGGCGTGTCAGGGTCATTGTAATCCTCATCCTCCAGGGTGCGCCGGTTGGCGCGAAGACCCCTCCCCGTTCGGCTAGATACGCTTGAGCCCATGGCGGAGTTCCAAGGCGCCCAATTTCCGGGCGCCCGCTGAAATCGGCGCTCATCAATCGGGCGCATGGCCCGGAATGGCGCCTGAAGCTTCATCAATCCGCCCCGTCGACGCCCGCCGCCTGCATAGCGTGACCGCGATCGGCTCCGACCGGTCGCAAGCATCACGAGGCCCCGAGGGGGGTCGGGGAGCATGTCGAGATGAAACTGATCATGGCGGTGGTCAAACCCTTCAAGCTGGACGAGGTGCGCGAAGCCCTCGTGGCGGCCGGGGTCGAGGGGCTGACCGTATCTGAAGTGAAGGGCTACGGCCGGCAGAAGGGCCAGACGGAGATTTATCGGGGCGCCGAGTACCAGGTGAATTTCGTGCCCAAGGTGAAGCTGGAAGCGGTCGTCGACGACGCCGCCGCCGCCAAAGCCGTCGAGGCCGTCAAGGCCGCCGCCGCCACCGGCAAGATCGGTGACGGCAAGATCTTCGTGCTGAACGTCGAAGACGCCGTGCGCATCCGCACCGGCGAAACCGGCTCGGCCGCCCTCTAGGACATCGGGGACAAGGGGATTGTCATGAAACTCTTTGGATTGAACCGGCTGGCGGGCTTGCTGCTCGCGGCCACCATCGCCGGAGCGCCCGTGGCGCTACCGGCCTTCGCCCAGGAAGCCGCCGCGCCGGTCGCGGCTGAAGCGACCGCACCCACGCCTGAAGCCGCGGCTCCGGCCGTAACGGAAGAGGCGGCCGCGCCTGCCGAGGCGGCTCCCGCCGAGGAAGCCGCGCCGGCGACGCCCGACAAGGGCGACACCACCTGGATGCTGGTCTCCACCATCCTGGTGCTGCTGATGATCGTGCCCGGCCTGGCGCTCTTCTACGGCGGTCTGGTCCGCCAGAAGAACATGCTGTCGGTGCTGATGCAGGTCACCACCGTGGCCGCCATCGGCATGATCGCCTGGCTGTTCTGGGGCTACAGCCTCGCCTTCACGGACGGCGGCGGCCTCAACAAGTTCGTCGGCGGCTTTGGCAAGTTCGCACTGGGCGGAGTGACCGTCTCGTCGAACGTGGAGACCTTCTCCAACGGCGTGGTCATCCCCGAGATGGTGTTCATCGCCTTCCAGATGACCTTCGCGGCCATCACCGCGGCGCTGGTCGTCGGCGGCATCGTCGAGCGCATCAAGTTCGGCGCCATCGTGCTGTTCGCGATCCTCTGGCCGCTGCTCTCCTATTACCCGATGGCCCACATGGTCTGGTACTGGGCGGGCGCCACCTCGGGCTTCGGCATGTCGGCGGACGACCTCGTCGGCGGCGCGGGCCTGCTGTGGGGCTGGGGCGCGCTGGACTTTGCCGGCGGCACGGTCGTGCACATCAATGCCGGTATCGCCGCCCTCGTCGGCGCCGTGATGCTCGGCAAGCGCACTGGCTACGGCAAGGAGCCGATGCCGCCGCACTCGCTGACGCTGACCATGGCGGGCGCGGGCATGCTGTGGGTGGGCTGGTTCGGCTTCAACGCCGGCTCCAACCTGGAAGCCAACGGCTACGCCGCGCTGGCGATGATCAACACCTTCGTCGCGACGGCGGCGGCGGGGCTCTCCTGGGCCCTCACCGAAAAGCTGCTGCGCGGCAAGGCAAGCGGCCTGGGCGTCGCCTCGGGTCTGGTCGCCGGCCTGGTCGCCATCACCCCGGCCGCGGGCTTCGTCGGACCGGTGGGCGCGGTGGTGCTGGGCCTCGTGGTCTCGCCGACCTGCGTGCTCTTCTGCTCCTACGTGAAGAACGCGCTGAAGTACGACGACAGCCTGGACGCCTTCGGCATCCACGCGGTCGGCGGCATCGTCGGCGCCATCGGCACGGGCATCCTGGTGAACCCCGCGCTGGGCGGCGCCGGCCTGGTCGATTTCACGACCGGCCAAGCGGCGGCTTACGACGCGGGCATGCAGATCTTGGCTCAGATCAAGGCGGTCAGCCTGGCCGTCGTCTGGTCGGCCGTGGCCAGCGCCATCGTGTTCGGCCTGATCAAAGTCATCTTCGGCCTGCGGGTGTCCGCGGAAACCGAAGAGGAAGGCCTCGACATCGCCGCCCACGGCGAGCGCGCTTACCACGCGTAAGATCGTTCTTCCTGGCGTACGGGACGGGGGCCTTCGGGCCCCCGTTTTCGTTCCGGCTATCCCGCGAACCCGCCGCCGTCGAGGAAGGCCTGCTCCTCGGCGGTCGTCTCACGGCCCAGCATGACATTGCGGTGGGGGAAGCGGCCGAAGCGGACGATGATGTCGCGGTGCACGATAGCCCATTTGAGCGTCTCTGGGTCGCCGAGCGCCTCGCACAGCCCGACCCCGTAGTCCTGGTCGGCCAGGTCTTCGGAATGCTCGAACGGCAGGTAGAAGAACGACCGCAGCGCGGCGTCGGTCTGCTGGTCGAAGCCGCGCGCAATCGCCTGGCGCGCCACCGAACGGGCCAGCGGATCGGTGGCGAAGGCGTGGGGCGAGCGGCGGAACAGATTGCGCGGAAACTGGTCCAGCAGGATCAGCAGCGCCAGCGCGCCCTCGGCGCTCTCCCCCCAGTCGAGTTCGCCGCGCGCGGCGGCGTGATGCAACGCCTCGAAGCGGTCGCGGATGGCGGCGTCAAAGGCATCGTCGCGGGCGAACCACTTCGCAGGCCCCGCGCCGACCCAGAAATCAATTACGTCTTGCGGCAGTCTGGCCATTGAATTCACCTGCGGTGACAGAAAGCAGCCGAAGGAGCCCGGGACAACATGAAGAAAAGGGTGCTGGCCCCCGGAGAAACCCCGTCGGGCCTGATCGACTCGAAAATCCAGGAGCTTGGCGATTGGCGCGGCGAAGCGCTCGCACGCGTGCGCGCCCTCATCAAGGACGCCGATCCCGCTGTGGTCGAGGAGTGGAAGTGGAACGTGCCGGTATGGTCACACGACGGCATCATCTGCACCGGCGAGACCTACAAGAAGGCCGTGAAGCTGACCTTCGCCAAGGGCGCGTCGCTGGCCGACCCTTCCGGCCTGTTCAACTCCAGCCTCGACGGAAACGTGCGGCGCGCCATCGACATCCACGAAGGTGAGTTGATCGACGAAGCCGCCTTCAAGGCGCTGATCCGCGCCGCCGTCGCGCTGAACGCGTCACGGTAGTTACCACGGCCCGCCCAGCCGGCAGCGGCGGACCCACCAGTCGGGGCGCATGGTTTCGAGGCGTTCGGCCAGCCCCCCGGCCTCGATGTCGCCGGCGCACAGCGCAAAGCAGGTGGCGCCAGAACCGCTCATGCGAGCGAACAGGGTCTCCGGTTCGTCGGCCAGCGTCTCCAGCACCTCGCCGATGACCGGCTGCAGGGAGATGGCGGGGGCCTCCAGGTCGTTGCGGCAGACGCTCAGGAAGGCCGCGACGTCTTCGGGGCTCTCGAACGTGTCGGGGAGCCACGGCCGTTCCGCCCCGCCCGGCGCGCCTATCGCATCGAAGGTCCGATAGACGTCGGCGGTCGAGGAGGCGACGCGGGGATTCACGAGGACGGCGTCGAGGACGGGCATGTCCGGGGCGGGCGACAGGCGTTCTCCCCTGCCCTCGGCGACGACGGGTTCGCCGTGAAGGCAGGCCGCGCCGTCGGCGCCCAGCGCGGCGGCGATCTGCGTCAGCGTTTCGTCCTGCACGACGAGTTGGAGCGCTTCGGACAGCAGCCTCAGCGTCGCTCCGGCGTCCGATGACCCACCGCCCAGGCCCGCCGCCACCGGCAGGCGCTTGTCGAGGATCAGGCGCAGCGAGGGCGTCGGGCCGCTGGTCCGCTGCAACAGCGCCCGCGCCGCGCGGACGACGAGGTTGTCGTCGTCGGCCGCAAGCTCATGGCCGAAGGGGCCGGTGACCTCAAACTCAGGCGTTTCCGCGCCCTGCACAGCCACCACATCGCCGACGTCGGCGAAGGTCATCAGGCTGCAGATCGGGTGGTAGCCATCCGGTCCCGGTTCTCCGACGTGGAGGAACAGGTTCACCTTGGCCGGCGCGAAGGCGGACAGCTTCATCTTCTCACCGCTCATTCCCGCGAAAGCGGGAACCCAGGTGTTTTATCGAAGAGCTCCACGGCCGACAGAAAAAGCCTGGGTCCCCGCTTTCGCGGGGATGAGCGGAATTGGGGATCATCCCGATTCAGCCTGCTTCAGCTTTCGGCGACGCGCTGACCGGAGTGCTTCGGCGCGGGCGCGAGGCCGGACTTGATCTTGGATTCGACGGCGGCCTTGGTGGCGGCGTTGGGCTCCAGCGTCAGCACCTTGTTCCACTGGAACTGCGCCTCCAGCCGGCGGCCCACGCGCCAGTAGGCGTCGCCGAGGTGGTGGTTGATCTCGGGATCCGATGGTTCGAGTTCGGCGGCGCGCTCGAGCTTCTCGACGGCCTCCTTGTAGTCGCCGAGTCGGTAGTGCGCCCAGCCCAGGCTGTCGACCATGGCGCCCGAGCGCGGATTGGCTTCGGAGGCGCGGCGGACCATGTCCAGCGCCTCGTCCAGCCGCTCGCCGCGGTCGATCCAGGTGTAGCCGAGGTAGTTGAGCAGCTCCGGCTCCTCGGGCTGTTCCTTGAGCGCCCGCACCAGGTCCTTCTCGGCCTCGGGCCAGCGGCCGGCGCGCTCCAGCGCCACGCCGCGCATGTAGAGCAGCCGCCAGTCGGGATGGGCCCCTTCGGCCGCGATCAGCCGGTCAAGCACGGCGGCGGCTTCGGCATAGCGCTCGTTGGCGCGCAGCAGGTCGGCATGGGTGATGGCGGTGTCGCGGTCGGCCGGATTGGCGGCGGCGGCCTCGATGGCCAGCTTCAGCGCCGTCTGCGAGTCCCCGGCGGTCTGGTAGCTCCAGGCCATCTTCGAACGGGCGTCGGCGTAGTTGGCGGAGGTCGGCCCAACGCGGTTGTAGGCCTCCCGCGCGCCCGACTCGTCGGCGAGCGCCGAGCTGACGTCGCCGAGCAGGATCCAGGCCTCGTCGCGGGTCGGGTCGAGGCGCAGCGCCAGGCGCAGGTAGGCCTTGGTCAGTTCCGCCTGCCGCTCGGCCATCATCGAGGCGGCCGGGGCCATCAGCGCGCGCGCCGCGCCCTGGCGAATGGTCGGCAGCGGCGGCGCATCGCCGCCGGAAGCCGCCCTCGTCCGGGCCGTCGTCAGTTCGCGGTCGCCCGGGGACAAGGCCAACGCGGCGTCGTAGACGGCGACGGCTTCCTGCCTGCGATTGCGGCGTTCGAGGAAGGCGCCGTAATCGGCCATGAACAGCGTGCCGAGTTCCGGCGCGGCGGCCAAAGCCTTGTAATCAGTTTCGGCCTCGTCGTAGCGGCGAGCGCGCTCGAACAGCATCGCCTGGCCGAGCTGACCAAAGTATTCGACGACCTTGTCGCCCTGCACCACCGGGCGGACGAGCGAGCCTTGCGTGTCGCCCGCGGCGGCCGAGGCCCAGGGGGCCAGCAGCGCAGCGGCGGGCCGGTGCGGGAAGCCCAGCACATCCTCGTTGAGCAGCGGACGGGCTTCCTTGCCCTTGCCCTGCGCCAGCATCTCGACCGCCTTGACCAGGAGGCCGAGGCGATAGGTGGCGGGACGGTCGCCTTCGACCACCGGGGCCAGCGACGCGGCCTTGCTGACCTCGCCGGCCAGCAGCGCGGCGGTGAAGGCGCGGTCCTTCAGGAAGCCACCGTCCATCGAGCCGCCGGCGCTGGCGCGCATGAAGTAGTTCGAGGCTTCCTCGCTGCGGCCGTCGAGCAAAGCGGCCTGCCCGGCCAGGAACAGGCCGTAGCTGGACCCCGCCGGCGGCAGTTCGCCCACGTAGGGGACCTCGGCCGTCTGGACCGGGGCGGTCGCGCAGGCGCCAAGCAGCGCCAGCGGCATGAGGGCGATCAGTGAACGGTGTGCGCGCATGGGGTCACCCTCAATGCTTTCCGGTGGAGCCGCAAGCGCCGCGTAACGTCACATATTGGGATAATTAGGGCCGCCGCCGCCTTCCGGCGTGGTCCAGACGATGTTCTGCGACGGGTCCTTGATGTCGCAGGTTTTGCAGTGGACGCAGTTCTGGGCGTTGATCTGGAAGCGCGGATTATTCCCGGCCTCGTCGTAGAGCACCTCGTAGACCCCGGCCGGGCAGTAGAGACGCGCGGGCTCGCCAAAGCGCGGCAGGTTCACGTCGATGGGGATCGACGGATCCTTCAGCTTCAGGTGCGCAGGCTGATCTTCCTCGTGGTTGGTGGCCGAGAGGAACACCGACGACAGCTTGTCGAAACTGATGACGCCGTCGGGCTTCGGATAGACGATCTGCGGATAGTCCTTGGCGAGGCCGGTAGAAGCCGAGTCCGTCTTGCCGTGCTTGACGGTGCCGAAGAAGGAGAAGCCGCCGAGCAGCGTCGTGCACCACATGTCGAACATGCCGAGGACGCCGCCCAGCGCCGTGCCGAACTTTGACAAGAGCGGCTTGGCGTTGCGGACGAGCTTGAGCTCCTTCTTCACCCACGAACGGTCGTAGGCTTGCGTGTACTCGACGAGTTCATCGCTCGTCCGGCCCGCCTGGATGGCGGCGAAGGCGGCCTCGGCGGCCATCATGCCGGTCTTCATGGCGTTATGGCTGCCCTTGATGCGGGGCACGTTGACGAAGCCGGCCGAGCAGCCGATCAGCGCCCCGCCCGGGAAGGTCAGCTTCGGCACCGACTGGTAGCCGCCCTCGGTGATGGCGCGGGCGCCATAGGCGATGCGCTTGCCGCCCTCCAGGTAGCACTTGATCGACGGGTGGTGCTTGAAGCGCTGGAACTCGTCGTAGGGCGAGAGCCAGGGGTTCTTGTAGTTCAGGTGCACCACGTAGCCGATGGCCACGTAATTGTCCCCGAAATGGTACATGAAGCTGCCGCCGCCGGTGTTGTTGTCCAGCGGCCAACCGGTCGTGTGCTGGGCTAGGCCAGGGCGGAAGCACTCGTCGGGCACCTGCCAGACTTCCTTCAGCCCGATGCCGAACTTCTGCGGATCGGAATTGTCGCAAAGGCCGAAGCGGGCCTGCAGTTGCTTGGCCAGCGAGCCGCGCACGCCCTCGGCGATGAAGGTGTACTTGGCGTGGAGCTCCAGCCCCGGCTGGAAGTCGGGCTTGCGCTCACCGTCACGGCCGACGCCGAAGACGCCGGCGACGACGCCCTTCACCGAGCCGTCCTCGTTGTAGACGACGTCGGAGGCGGCCATGCCGGGATAGACCTCGACGCCCAGCGCCTCGGCCTGCTGGCCGAGCCAGCGCGCCACGTTGGCCAGCGAGGCGATGTAGCAGCCGTGGTTGTTCATGAACGGCGGCATGGCCCAGACGGGCAGGTCGAGTTCGCCCTGGGGTCCCAGGATCAGCCACTTGTCCTTGGTGACGGGCGTTTCCAGCGGCGCGCCCATCTCCTTCCAGTTGGGGAACAGCTCGGAGATGCCCTTGGGGTCGATCACCGCGCCCGACAGGATGTGAGCCCCGACCTCGGAGCCCTTCTCCAGCACGGCCACGGACACGTCGCTCCCGGCCTCGGCGGCGAGTTGCTTCAGCCGGATCGCCGCGCTCAGGCCCGCAGGGCCGGCGCCGACGATGACGACGTCGTACTCCATGGACTCGCGTTCGACGTCTTCGCTCATGGCCTCATCCCCGTTTGGCGCACGTGAATCGGCCGACTTATCGGGAGGTGACGCTGTGGTGGTCAAGGGGCTATGCATTTCTGCATGGCCTCAACAGACCAACGCGCCGCCGAAAGCCTGCTCGCCTTCTGGGCGGAGGCGGGGGTGGACGTGGCGCTTGTCGACACGCCGATCGACCGGCTGGCGGAGGGCGCGGCGCGGCTGAAGGCGAAGTCGCAGCCGAAGCCGGTCGCCGTGAAACCCGCCTCGCCCGGCCGCGCGGCGCCGGACGTTTCGGGCGCGGTCGCCGAGGCGAAGCGGCTGGCGGCCGAGGCGCAGGACCTGGAACAGCTGGCGGCCGCCATCGCCGCCTTCGAGGGCTGCCCCCTGCGCTACGAGGGTGCGCGGCAGGCGGTGTTCAGCCGGGGTAATCCGGAAGCGCCGCTGATGGTCATCGGCGAGGGTCCGGGCGGCGACGAGGATATCCAGGGCGCCCCCTTCGTTGGCCGCGCGGGCAAGCTGCTCGACAAGATGCTGGCGGCGGCTGGAGTGACCGACCGGGTTTTCATCACCAACACCGTCTTCTGGCGTCCGCCCGGCAACCGCACGCCGACGGCGGCCGAACAGGCAGTCTGCGCGCCGTTCGTGGAGCGGGCCATCCAGCTCGTGAATCCGAAGATGCTGATGCTGGCGGGCGGCGCGTCGGCCAAGCACATGCTCAAGCGCGAGGAAGGCATCCTGTCGCTGCGCGGACGCTGGTTCGAATGGAAGAACGCCGACGAAACGCTTGCTTTACCGGCTCTGCCTACCCTGCATCCCGCCTTCCTCCTCCGCCAGCCGGCGGCGAAGAAGAAGGCGTGGCAGGATCTTTTGACGCTTACGGAAAGGCTTGATCG
>CAMLRH010000051.1 GCA_946482375.1 uncultured Caulobacteraceae bacterium
CCGCCGAACGCCTTGGTCTGCGGCTTGGTCTTGGTCTTCAGGGCTTCGAAGCTGGGGGCCCCGGCCTTGGCCTCGCCCTCGGCGTAGGGGTTCTTGCCCGACTTCACGGTGATGCGGATCGGCACGCCCGGCAGGTCGAAGCTCTCGCGCAGCGAATTGACCAGATAGCGCCGGTAGTGGTCGGGCATCTGGTCGGCGCGCGTGGCCATCAGCACGAACGTCGGCGGCCGCGCCTTTGTCTGCGCCATGTACTTCGGCTTGATGCGCTTGCCGTTGACCGCCGGCGGCGGGTGACGCTGCACCGCCATGGCCAGCCAGTCGTTGAGGTCGCGGGTCTTCACCTTCGTCGACCAGTTGTCGTGCACCTTCAGCACGGCCGGCATCAGCCGGTCGACGTTTCGCCCAGTCTCGGCCGACAGCGCCACCACCGGCGTGCCGCGCACCTGCGGCAGCATCCGCTCGGCGTGCTCGATGAACTCCTTCAGCTTCGCCTGCGGGTCGGGAACGAGGTCCCACTTGGCCAGCACGAAGACGAGCCCCCTGCCCTCGCGCTCGACCAGGTCGGCGATCTGCAGGTCCTGGGTCTCGAACGGATGGGTCGCGTCCATCACCAGGATGACCACCTCGGCGAAGGTGATCGAGCGGATGGTGTCCTGGGTCGAAAGCTTCTCGAGCTTCTCGTTGACCTTGGCCTTGCGGCGCAGGCCCGCCGTGTCGACCAGCCGGATCTTGCGGTCGTCCCACGTCCAGTCGACGGGGATGGCGTCGCGGGTGATCCCGGCCTCGGGTCCGACCAGCAGCCGGTCTTCACCGATCAGCCGGTTGACCAGCGTCGACTTGCCGGCGTTCGGACGCCCGACGATGGCGATGCGGACGGGCTTGTCGCCGTCGGGGTCCTCACTCTGATCGGCCTCCTGCGGCGAAGCCTCCATCACAGCCTGATAGAGGTCCGCCATGCCTTCGCCGTGCTCGGCCGACAGGGGCACCGGTTCGCCGAAGCCGAGGCCGAAGGCCTCCAGGGCGCCCGCTTCCCCGGCTTTTCCCTCGGCCTTGTTGGCGACCAGGATCACCGGCTTGCCGGATCGGCGCAGCACCTCGCCGAAGATCTCGTCGGCGGGCGTCACGCCCTCGCGCGCGTCGATGACGAACAGCGCCACGTCGCACTCGGCGATGGCCATCTCGGTCTGGGCCCGCATGCGGGCTTCCAGGCTCTCGTCGGTGACGTCCTCGAAGCCTGCGGTGTCGATCAGGTCGAGGTCGATATCGCCGAGGCGCCCGGTCGCGAACTTGCGGTCGCGGGTGACGCCCGGCAGGTCGTCGACGATGGCGAGCTTCCTGCCCGCCAGCCGGTTGAACAGCGTGGACTTGCCGACGTTCGGCCGGCCGACGATCGCGAGTTTCAGGGCCATTCCAAAATCCGCTCATCCCCGCGAAAGCGGGGACCCAGGTGTTTTATCGTAGAGCACAAGGCTTTCAGAAAAAGCCTGGGTTCCCGCTTTCGCGGGAATGATCGGAAGAGGCGGTGCTAGCGCACCGCTATCAATTCCGCCTCATCAGAGACGAAATAGACCGTGCCGTTGGCGGCGATGGGGCTGATGATCACCGGCGAGCCGAGGTTGACGGTCGAGATCGTCTCACCCGTCTTCGGATTGAGCGCCACCAGCTGGCCGCGGTTGGACGCCGTCAGCAGACGGCCCGACGCCAGCATCGGGCTGGTCCACAGCGGCTTCAGCTTCGATTGCGAACCGCCGATGCGGAACGAGCCGATGCCCCAGCCCTCGCGGTCCTCACCGGCGTCGAAGCCCTGGTTGAGGTCGCGGATCCAGTAGACCTGACCGGTCTCACGCGAGGCGCAGATCACTTCGCCGGCCTGCGAGACGACATAGACGACGTCGCCCGCCGGCCACGGCGTCGTGGTCGAGGCCACCGGCAGCGACCAGCGCGGCTGGCCGGTGCGCAGGTCGATGGCGGCGAACACACCCGAATGGCTCGCGGCGAAAACGTCGCCCTTGTAGATCACCGGCCGCCCGGCGATGTCGCGGATTTCGGACAGCGCGTTGATGCGGCTGGCGCGCGAGAGCGCCTGGTTCCAGAGGTCGTTGCCGTTGGCGGCGCGCAGCGCCACCACTTCGCCCGAGGCGAAGGCGGCGACCACAGTGTCGCCCGACACCGCCGGGCTCGACGCGCGCAGCAGGCGGGCCGGCTCGACCAGCGCCTGATAGTTCCAGTCCTCGGCGCCGGTGGCGGCGTTGAAGGCGAGCAATTCGTTGTCGGTCGAAACCACGAACACCCGGCCACCCGCCACCGTCGGCGCCGAATGCAGGGGCGAGGCGGTTTCACGCCGCCAGCCCATGCCGCCGGTCGCGGGGTCGAGTTCGGCGACATAGCGGTGGCCGCTGGCCACGTAGAGCTTGCCATTGGCGTAGGCCATGCCGCCGCCGAAGGCGTGGCGGTCGCGGCGGCCGCGCGGAGGCAGCTCCACCTTCCAGACCTGCTGTCCGGAGGCCACGTCGATGGCGGCCACGTTCGAGCGGCCATCCATGACGAAGACCTTGCCGTCGGCCATCACCGGCGGGGCCATCACATGTTCTTCGCGGCCCGAGCCCTCGCCGAAGCCACGGCGCCAGACGATCTGCAGGCCGTCGGCGGCCTGGACGTGCTCGACCGACTGTTCCGGCGTGCCGCCCGGCAGCGGCCAGTCGGCGATCGCGGTCGGTTCCGGCAGGTAGAAGTCCTGGCCGCGCAGCGACGCTTCCGGCGCCAGTAGCTGGTCGGCGGCGATGATCGGGATGCGCTGGCCCTCGGCGGCGACCGGCTGGTTCGCCTCCTCGTCGTCGCCATCGAACGGATTGATCCGATCGACGGCCCCGCGAATCGTCGAGCAACCGCTGACGGACACGGCGAGCGCCATCAGGGCGACGAGGCTGACGGTACGCGTAAAGCTCATTGAGCGGCTCCGGGCTGGGCGGGAACGGGTTGCGCCGGGGGTTGCGGTTGTTGCGGCGGCGGCATGGCGGCCGCGGCCTTGACGGCGGCCGACAGCGCCTTGGACGAGCCGGAGTCGATCATCGCCATGGCGGCCTGGGCGCGTTCGCGCACCGGGTCGGGCGATTCCGGCGACAGGGCCAGGACGGCGAAGTCGCCGCGGGCCTCGGCGTCCTTGCCCGCCATCAGCTTGGCGAAGGCCAACGCCTCCTTGGCTTCGGCGCGGTAGGGACGGTCGTCCTCGGTCAAGGGCGTCAGCCTCTCCTCAAGCTGGGCGTAAGGAGCGGTATCGAGAAGCGCAAAGGCGGATTTGAGGCGGGCCAGGTCTTCCAGCAGCGGCTCCGGCGCGGCCTCGGCGGCCTGGTCGAAAAAGGCCACGGCCTCGTCGGTCTTGCCGTCCTCCAGCCGCATGCCGCCCTGCTGCATCAGCGCCATGGCGCGGTAGACGCGCGGGCCCGACTTGGCCACCTCGGCGAACTGGCCGAAGGCGCGGGTCTGGTCGCGCTTGGCGTAGCTCTCGACGGCCGCGGTGTACTGCTCGGCGGCGAGCGAGGAGGCCTTGTCCTCGCGGTCCTGCCACCACCACCAGCCGATCGCGATGGCCAGCGCCAGCACGCCGACGCCGATCACCCACGGTAGCGCACGGAGCGCGAGGGTCTTGTAGCGGGCGGAGCGTAGCTGCTCCTCCACTTCATCGAAAAGGTCGACCAACAGGGGCTCCGCGACAGGCGAATTCAGGCGATTTGCGGCGGAACCTATAGGGTCGCAGGCGTTGCTGCAACGCGCCCGCGCACGCCTATTTCTTCGAGAAGTAAGTCTCCGCCTCGCCCGGGAAGTGGCGGGCGCGGACGTCGGCGGCGTAACCGGCCGCCGCCTTGCTGATCTCACCCCTGAGATCGGCGTAGCGGCGGACGAATTTCGGGGTCCAGTCGAACAGGCCGAGCATGTCGTCGGTGACCAGGATCTGGCCGTCGCAGCCGGCCGAGGCCCCGATGCCGATGGTCGGCGGGTCGATGATGGCTGTGATGTCGCGGGCCAGCTGCTCGGCCACGCCCTCCACCACCACGGCGAAGGCGCCGGCTTCGGCCGTAGCCTTGGCCTCGTCGAGGATGCGCGAACGCTCCTCGTTGGTGCGGCCCTTGGCCTTGAAGCCGCCGTCGACCAGCACCGACTGCGGGCGCAGGCCGACGTGGCCCATCACCGGGATGCCGCGCTTGACCAGATGCTCGATGGTCTCGGGCACAGTCGGCCCGGCCTCGACCTTCACGCCCTGGGCGCCGGTTTCCTTCATGATCCGCGAGGCGTTGTCGTAGGCGCGCTCGGGCGTGCCCTCGTACGAGCCGAAGGGCATGTCGATGACGACCATCGCCTTCTTCGACGCCCGCATGACCGCCTGGCCGTGCAGGATCATCATGTCCAGCGTTACGCCCACGGTGTTGGGCAGGCCGTGGACGACCATGCCGACGCTGTCGCCGACGAGCAGCAGGTCGCAGTGGTCGTCGAGGATCTCGGCGACCGGCGCGGTGTAGGCGGTGAGGCACACGATCGGCTCGCCGCCCTTGCGCGCGGCGATGTCGGGCGCGGTCAGGCGCCGGACGGTTTCCTGGCGTTGGGCTGACAGGTCTAGAACTCCTCGACGGCGCGGGTGACCGCAAAGGCCAGCGCCATAACACCCAGCGCCGCCGCCATCCACAGGACTTCGCTGCTGAGCGGCATGGCCCCGAGGTCGAGGCTCGACCGCCAGAAGTCGTCCAGGCGTTGGGTGAGCAGCCCGGTCGATTGGACCGACGCGGCCTCCAGCTGCGGCACGAAGCCCGAGCCGACCATCTGCATCGTACCGACCAAGCCGCCGACGACCCCGAAGCCGCCGATGAGCAGCTGGCGCAGGCCCCAGCCGCGATCGAGCCTGGCTTCCACCCTGGCGGCGAAGAGGTCGGCGTCCGCGAAGGCCGGCGGTTCGTCGAAGGCGTGCAGAAGGCGGTGTTCGAAGCTGACGTCAGCCATGTTCGCGCCTCCCTTGCCGGTCGCCCGGCTGCGCCAGCCGGTTTCTGAGTTTATCCAGACCACGTTTGACATGGGATTTGACCGTTCCCAGAGGCGCATTCAAGGCTTCGGCCGCTTCCGCGTGGCTGAGCCCAGCGCCATAGCACAGCGAGATACACATTCGTTCCGTCGCGCTGAGCGTTTTCAGCGCCTCGTCCAGGTCGATCCGCAACGCCGCCGCCCCTTCGCCGCCGGAGGTTTCCTCCTCCTGGCCGTCGAGGGCGTCGAGCCGCGTGTCCTTCCTCCAGCGGCGCACGTAGAGCCGGGCGGCGATCTTGCGCACCCAGGCGGAGAAAGTCCCTTCCCCGCGAAACTCCACGATCCGCTCATAGGCGGCCAGGAAGGCGTCCTGCGCGATGTCGTCGGCCAGCGAGGGCTCTGCCCCCATCCGCCGAAGCAGTCCGCGCACCGCCGAGCCGTGCCGCCGCACCAGTTCCCCGAAGGCCGCGCGGTCGCCCGCCGCCGCGAGGGCGACGAGCTCCACGTCGTGGTGGCCTGCTATATGCCGGGTCGCTTGCATACCGCCCCCCAAGGGCTTGGGTTACGGACTAGGAGGCGGTCTTCTTGCCGCGACTGGCGAGCCAGAACGCCAGGTAGCCGAGACCGATGAAGCCGGGGAAAGCCGCGATGCCGAGCATCGGGAGGGTTGCGTGACCTTCGGTTTCGGGAATGGAGCCGATCACCATGGCAAAGACGGCGATCGCCGCGGCCACGCAGAGCAGGATGATGCCCCGGCGCAGGTCGCGGTCGGGGGCGGGCCGCGCCTTGTCGCTCTGCAACGCCTCGATCATCTCGGGCGGCACGGGCTGACCCTTCTCGTAGGCCAGGCGAAGCGTTTCGTGCAGCCGCTCCTTCTCGCGCGAGCGGAACCAGCCGGGGACAAGCACGATGGCCGCGATCATGGCGAAGAACGCCAGCGGGATGAGGATTTCCTCGTTCATAGCAGGACCTTTTCTCTCTCCGGCGCGGCGTCTTGCCGTGCCTGATGCTGGGAAGAGGCGCCGGCGGGTCCGAACGGATGCGACGTTGCGGATGAAACTTTGTTCATGCTGCGCGAAGCAGCGCAATTCGCTCCCGGACAAAAAAGTTTGTCGGCCGTGTCGATCTCGGGAAGGTTCGTTCGACGTGATGTCAGAGCCGCCTTTCGCGGGCTCCCTGACATGAGGAGATGACGATGCGTTTCATGGTGATGGTGAAGGCCACAGCGGACTCGGAAGCCGGCGTGATGCCGACGACCGAGCTGCTGGAGGCGATGGGCGCCTACAACGAGGAACTGGTGAAGGCCGGGATCATGCTGGCCGGCGAAGGCCTGCATCCGTCGAGCAAGGGCGCCCGCGTGCGCTTCGACGGCGCCTCGCGCACCGTCATCGACGGTCCGTTCGCCGAGACCAAGGAACTCGTCGCCGGCTTCTGGATCTGGCAGGTCAGCTCGCTCGAGGAGGCCATCGAGTGGGTCAAGCGCTGCCCCAACCCGATGCCGGGCTCCAGCGAGATCGAAATCCGCCAGGTCTTCGCCTCCGAGGATTTCGGCGAGGAATTCACCACCGAACTGCGCGCCCGCGAAGACGCCCTGCGCGAACAGCTCGGCACGCCCGAGGAGCGCTGAGTCATGCGCTTCATGATCATCCGCAAGGCCGACGCCGACACCGAGGCGCGCAAGATGCCCTCGCACGAGCTGGCGGCCGCCATGATGGCCTACAACGAGGAGATGGTGAAAGCCGGCGTCCTGCTCGCCGGCGACGGGCTGCGGCCCACCGCCGACGGTTTCCGCGTCAAGTTCACCGACGGCAAGCCGACGGTGATCGACGGGCCTTTCGCCGAGGCCAAGGAGCTGGTCGCCGGCTACAGCCTCATCCAGGTGAACTCCCGCGAGGAGGCGCTGGAATGGGTGCGCAAATGGCCGGTCGAGGACGCCGACGGCCAGGCCTACCTTGAGGTGCGCCAGCTCTATGAGATCGAGGACTTCGGCGAGGAGGTCTTCACGCCCGATCTCGTCGAGACCTACGAGCGCTTCCACAAGGCGTGAGCGGCCGCGACGTTCACAAGGCGGTTCAGGCGGTCTGGCGGATCGAGTCGGCCCGCCTGACCGCCGCCCTGGCCCGCCGCACGGGCGATGTCTCCCTTGCCGAAGACCTTGCGCAGGAGGCGTTGCTCGCCGCCCTCGAACAGTGGCCGCAGACCGGCGTGCCGGACAATCCGGCCGCCTGGCTGATGTCGGCCGCCAAGCGCAAGGCCGTCGACCGCTTCCGCCACGCCGCCATGGCCGGGGCCAAGCATCAGGCCATTGCGCAGGAAACCCCGAGCTACGTCATGCCCGACATCGACGAGCGCCTCGACGGCGACATCGGCGACGACCTGCTGCGGCTGATCTTCACCGCCTGCCACCCGGTGTTGCCGCCCGAATCACAGGCGGCGCTGACGCTACGCATGGTCGGCGGCCTGACCACCGGGGAGATCGCTCGCGCCTTTCTGGTCCCCGAACCGACCATGGCCCAGCGCATCGTACGGGCGAAGCGGACGCTGTCAGAGGCGAATGTCCCGTTCGAGATGCCGCGCGGCGCAGAGCGGACCGAACGGCTGGGCGCGGTGCTGGCCGTGCTCTACCTGATCTTCAACGAAGGTTATTCCGCCACCGCCGGCGAGGACTGGCTGCGCAAGGAGCTGATCGACGAGGCCCTGCGCCTTGGCCGCATCCTCGCCGAACTGGTCCCTGACGAGCCCGAGGTCCACGGCCTCGTCGCCCTGATGGAGCTACAGGCCTCGCGGTCCTGGGCGCGGACGTCCGCCGACGGCTCGCCCGTCCTGCTCCTCGACCAGAACCGCGCGCTCTGGGATCGCATCCTGATCCGCCGTGGCCTAGTCGCCCTCGAACGCGCTGAAAAGCTCGGCGGCGCGCTTGGTCCCTACGCCCTGCAGGCCGCCATCGCCGCCTGCCACGCGCGGGCGCTGAACGCCGAAGACACGGACTGGCCGCGCATCGCCGCCCTCTACGCGGCGCTGGCGCAGGTCTCCCCCTCGCCCATCGTCGAACTGAACAGGGCGGTCGCCGTCTCCATGGCGTTCGGGCCAGAGGCCGGTCTCGCCGTAGTCGACCAGCTCACCGACGAACCGGCGCTGAAGACCTACCACCTGCTCCCGGCGGTGCGCGGCGACCTCCTCGCCAAACTCGACCGCCACGATGAAGCGCGCGCCGAGTTCGAGCGCGCCGCCGCCCTCACCCGCAACGAACGCGAACGCGCCCTCCTGCTCGAGAGGGCGAAAACCCCTAAGGTCATCCGATGAAAGCTGTCGCCGCCGCCCTCGCCGCCTTGCTGCTCGTCGGAGCAGCTCAAGCTCAGCCGACACCCGAAGCCGTGGGGACGCCGCCGGCGGGCGCGTACAAGCTCGACCTCGCCCACGCGAGCCTGAACTTCCGCGTCAGCCACCTGACCTTCTCGCGCTGGACCGCGCGCTTCACGAAGTTCGACGCGACGCTCAACGCCGACCCCGCCAATCCGGCCGCCGCCAGCATCACCGCGACCATCGACGCGGACTCCCTGCAGACCAACTACCCGCTCGACGATTTCGACTTCGACGAGATGCTGACCGGCCCCAACTGGCTGGACGCCGAGCAGTACCCGACCATGACCTTCCGATCCACGAAGGTGGAGGTTGCCGGCCCGAAGACGGCCAAGGTCACCGGCGACTTCACGATGCACGGCGTGACGAAGCCCGTGACCCTCGACGTCACCTACAACGGCGGCTACGGCCGCCACCCGTACGATCCCAACTCCCGGATCGGCTTCTCGGCGCACGGCTGGCTCAAGCGCTCCGACTTCGGCGTTTCCAGCGGCATTCCCGCGCCGGGCTCCATCATGGGCGTCGGCGACGACGTCGAAATCATCATAGAAGCCGAGTTCACCCGGCCGGCGCCGAAGGACTGACGATGTCACTGACCCTCTATTCCCACCCCTTCTCGTCCTACTGCCAGAAGGTGCTGATCGCGCTCTACGAGAACGAAACGCCGTTCACCTATCGGCACCTGGAGCACGAAGGCGCCGCAGACGAGCGCGCGGCGCTGTGGCCGTTCGGGAAGTTCCCGGTGCTGGTCGACGACGGGTGTCCGGTGGCCGAGTCCAGCATCATCATCGAGTACCTCGACCTGCATTATCCGGGCGCGAGCCGCCTGCTGCCCGACGATCCGATGGCGGCGCTGGAGGTCCGGTTCATGGACCGCTTCTTCGATCATTACGTCATGACGCCGATGAACAAGCCGGTCGCCGAAACACTGCGCCCCGACGGCCGCCCTGAAACGGCCAAGGGCGAAACCGCCCGCGAGTTGGAAACGGCCTACGCCTGGCTCGAAAAGAATCTGGCGGGCCGCACCTGGGCGGCGGGCGAGACCTTCAGCCTGGCCGACTGCGCCGCCGCGCCGTCGCTGTTCTACGCCGACTGGGTCCACCGGATCAGCGAGGCCTACCCCACCGTCCGCGCCTATCGCGCCCGGCTGCTGGCCCGGCCGTCGATAGCCCGTTGCGTCGAGGAGGCGCGGCCGTATCGTCACTACTTCCCGCTGGGCGCGCCGGACCGCGACTGATGATCGAGCTATACCATTGCCCCGACGCCCGTTCGTTCCGCGCGCTGTGGGCGCTGGAGGAATTGGGGCTGGACTACCAGCTCCACCTCCTGCCCTTCCCGCCCCGCGTTCGGGCGCCGGAGTATCTGGAGGTCAATCCGCTCGGCACCATCCCGGCGCTGATCGACGGCGAGACCTTCATGACCGAGTCCGCCGCCATCGTGCAGTACCTGGTCACTCGCCACGGGCCGACCGACCTCGCCGTCTCGCCGGACGATCGACAGTACGGCGCCTGGCTCAACTGGCTACACTTCGGTGAGGCGACGCTGACCTTCCCGCAGACGCTGGTGCTGCGCTACCGCACCTTCGAGCCCGGCCGCGCCGATGCGGCGGCGGACGACTACGCCCGCTGGTTCATGGCGAGGCTGAAGCATGTCGAGCGCGCGCTGGCCAACGGCGACTGGCTTTGCGCCGGCCGTTTCACCGCCGCCGACATCTCGGTGGGATACGCGCTCCTGCTCGCCAGCCATCTCAAGCTGCTTGAGGGCGCGGCGCCGTCGGTTCGCGCCTATTGGGAACGGCTGAAGGCCCGCCCCGCCTTCCTGGCGGCCAAGAAGGTGCAGAAGGCCGACCTTGCCGAGGCGCTTGCGCGGCCTTAGTTGGCCACCGTGCCCGGAATTGCCCTCACCCTCTTCGTCCTCTCGCTGGCGCTGGCCGCGGACGCCTTCGCCGCCGCCGTCTGCAACGGCGCGGTCGCCCAGCCGAGACCCGGCGTCGGCGGCGCGCTCCGCATCGGCGCGGCGTTCGGGGCGGCCCAGGCGATCATGCCGCTCATCGGCTGGTTGCTGGGCGCGACCGCAATCTCCTTCGTACGCCATATCGACCACTGGATTGCTTTCGCTCTGCTCGTCGCGCTCGGCGCGAAGATGCTGAAGGACGCCAGCGAGCCGACCGACTGCGGGCCGCCCGCGCCGCTGATGACCGGCTGGGCTCTCGGCGCCGCCGCCATCGCCACCAGCATCGACGCCGCCGCCGCCGGCGTGACCCTGCCGATGATCGGCCTGCCCGTGGTCGTATCGGCCCTCACCATCGGGCTTGTGACCCTGACGCTGTCCACGGCCGGCGTCTTCATCGGCGCGGCGGCCGGAGCGCGTATAGGGCGCAGCGCCACCATGGTCGGCGGCGTGCTGCTGATCCTGCTCGGCGTGAAAATCCTCGCCGAGCACCTGCTGGCCTAGCCGAACGCCACCTCGTAGCGCTCCGGCTTGAAGCCGACGATCAAGGCGCCGTCGTGGTCGACCACCGGGCGTTTGATCATCGAGGGGTTCTCGACCATCAGCTCGATGGCGCGCGCCTCGTCGATGTGCTGCTTGTCCTTGTCGGGCAGCGCCCTGAAGGTCGTGCCGGCGCGGTTCAGCAGCACCTCCCAGCCGACTTGCCGGCACCAGTTCTCCAGCGTCGTCGAGTCGATCCCCGCGACCTTGTAGTCATGGAAATAGTAGGGAACGCCGCGCTCATCGAGCCAGGCGCGGGCCTTCTTCATCGTGTCGCAGTTCTTGATGCCGTAGATCGTGATGTGCATGACGGCTCAATGTGCCCCGCTCGAGGGGTTTGACAAGCGCGGGCGCGACGCCTCCAATGGCCAGATGTTCGCGCGCCCCACATTCCGGCGATTCCGACTCCACGGCGGTAGCCTGCTCACAGGCCACTGACCCCGGACTCCGTTTGCGCGCCGCGCCGGGAGTTCCGGGGCGGCTTCCCCAATAAGGTGCAAACAAATCGGAGTTCCCATGAACATTCACAGCGAGGCGCCCGTGCGTCCCAGGATCATTCTCGCCGAGAGCGAAGCCGAGCGGTTGAGCACGCTCGCCACCCAGATGGAGCAGAGCTCGCCGCTCGCCGCCGAGCTCCTGCTCGATGAGATCGAACGCGCCGAGGTCCGCCCGGACGCCGACGTGCCGGCCACCGTCGTGCGCATGGGCTCGCACGTCGAGTTCCTGGACGAGGCGCATG
>CAMLRH010000052.1 GCA_946482375.1 uncultured Caulobacteraceae bacterium
GCCGTCATGCACCGCATCCTCGTCGAGGAGCGCCGCTGGATCGGCGAGCGGCGGTTCCTGCATGCGCTCAACTACTGCATGCTGCTGCCGGGCCCGGAGGCGCAGCAGCTGGCCACCTACATCGGCTGGCTGGTGCATGGGGTGAAGGGCGGGCTGGTCGCCGGCGTCCTGTTCGTGCTGCCGGGCTTGCTGGCCATCATGGGCCTGAGCATCGTCTATGCCCTCTATGGCGAAGTCGGGCCGGTGGCGGCGCTGTTCTTCGGGCTGAAGGCGGCGGTGCTGGTCATCGTGCTGGAGGCGGTTATCCGCGTCGGCCGCCGGGCGCTTAGGAATGGCGTCATGCTCGCCATCGCCGCGGCCGCCTTCGTCGCCATCTTCGTCTTCGATGCGCCCTTCCCACTGATCGTAGTGGCGGCAGGATTGATGGGTTTTGCGGGCGGGCTGGCGAAGAGCCCGGCCTTCCTCGTCGGCGGCGGCCATGGTCCCGCGAGCGGCGAAATCGTCGAGGACGCCGACACCGTGTTGGGCGAAGAGACGCCGGCGCATGCCCGGCCCAACCTCGGCTGGTCCTTGAGGATCGGCTCGACGCTGCTGGCGCTTTGGCTCGCGCCGGTGCTGGCGCTGGGTCTCGCGCTCGGCTGGGACAACGTTTTCAGCCAGATCGCCGTCTTCTTCTCGAAGATGGCCGTCGTCACCTTCGGCGGCGCCTACGCGGTGCTGGCCTATGTGGCGCAGGAGGCGGTGGAGACCTTCGGCTGGCTGCGTCCGGGCGAGATGCTGGATGGGCTCGGCATGGCCGAAACCACGCCCGGCCCGCTCATCATGGTCACGCAGTTCGTCGGCTTCCTGGCGGCGTTCCGAGAGGCGACCGGGCTTTCGCCGTTGATGGCCGGTGTCCTGGGTGGACTGCTTACCACCTGGGTCACCTTCGTCCCCTGCTTCCTCTGGATATTCCTCGGCGCGCCGTGGATCGAGGCGCTGCGGGGCGCGAAGGCGCTGTCGGCGGCGCTGGCGGCGATCACGGCGGCGGTGGTGGGCGTGATCCTCAACCTCGCCATCTGGTTCGCCCTGCACGTGCTGTTCCGGCAGGTGCGGGAGGTGACCATAGGCCCCGTGTCCATCGACACGCCGGTCCCGGCGAGCATCGACCCAGTCACCCTGCTGCTGGCGCTGGCCGCGGCCGTCGCCGTCTTTCGCTTCAAGGTCGGCGTCATCAGGGTGCTGCTGGCCTGCGCCGTCGCCGGGCTGGCCTGGTACGCGATCGGGCTCGTTTAAAAAGAAAGAGGCGGCGGTGGGGACCGCCGCCTCAGTCGCATCCGGGTTCAGAGGGGACCGAAGCCGGAGGGCAAGTCCTAGCCGCCGAAGCCCATCGACACCTTGAAGTAGGGCCCGTCGATGGTGCGGTCTTCGGCTTCGTGTTCGCGATAGCCGCCGTCGACCGCGTCGAAGTAGCGCTCCCACCGATACCCGGCGCCCATCTTGAACGCGCCCATCTTGAGGCTGAGACCCAGACTGGCGTTGAAGTTCGGCACCGTGGCGCCCTCGGAGCGCGAAAACGCCTCGGGCGGCGCCACTTCAACCGACTCCGGCGAAATGACATTGCCGGTCGTGGTGGTGCCCATCTCGTAGAAGAGCAGCGAGGTGGGATCGATTATGTAGTAGCGCGTCCGGGCGGTGGTGCGGATGGAAGCCTCCTGATCGCCGAACAGCACGCCGCCGCCGATCGACCAGTCCACATCGAACCGGGCTGTGTCGCTCATGCTGAGCAGCGTCATCGCCGCGTCCCAGGAAATCTGCGGACCCCAGCCGGAGAAATCCCGGTCGGCCGTGCTGCGGACATTCACGATCTCATGGGTCGGGTAGTATCCCGTAACGTAGAAGCCCTCGGGGATCCGCCATTCGGGGATGCCGTAGAGCTGCGCGTCCGTCTTGGATTCCAGACGGGCGTACCGCAGGCCTGCGCTCACCGTGGAGGCGGTCAGGCCGCCAAGACCAAGATCCTTACCGACCGAGAAGTCGACGATGATATGCGCCTCGCGATCGTAGACCGGCGCATCCGCCCGTTCGATCATCGAGACCTGAGTCACCGGGTAATACTTGGGATGCGTCGCATAGTCGGCGCACATGTCCGGGTCGAGGAAGGCGCAGACCGGATCGGTGTCGTGCTGGAAGGCGGTCTGTTGCTGGCCATTGGTCTTGCCGAAGCGCACCGCGCCCGACACCGACCACGGCCCCGAGTTAGGCCGCCAGGTGACCTTCGCGTCGCCGCCGTCGCCCCAGTCGAGGTCTTCGGCCTGGGCGGCGCCGTAGATATCCAGCGGACCCTGGAAGGCGTCGGCCGCGTCGGGCTGAAGGGTCGTGTTCGGCGCGTCGTGGCGCTGAACCTGGCCGCCGAGTTCGACCGTGAAGGGATAGGGCCCTTCGCGCGGCGCGCCCAGCGAGCCCAGCATCGGACCGCCGGTCCAGTTCTTCGTCACCCGCAGGCCGTACAGGCGCGGCTCGGTCATGAAGACGTTGGTGGTCAGGCCGGTGTCGTCCGAGTTGAGGAACGCGCCGGTGATGGCCGTCTCGTCCGTGACGTTCTTGATGTAGGCCATGATGTTCCAGCCGTGCTCTTCGTTGGTGAAGATCGCGGCCAGGTTCATGGTGAAGTATTCGTCGAGCTTGCTGTACTCGTGGTCCTGGAAGACCCGCCAGTCGCTCTCCGCCTGCCAGTGCAGGTCGGTGTGCAGCGTGGCGAGCCATTCGTTCGGCAGCGGGATCGTATAGTCGCCGGTGATCGTCGCCGTCAGGTTCGGGGCGTTCGGCAACTCGTTGCCGCCGATGTTCTTGAAGAAACCCTCGCCGTTGTTGTGACCTTGCGAGGCGTCGAGCGGGTTGAACCCGGGGTAGTCGACGTAGCCGGAAAGGACGAGCGTCGAGGGTGCGGGATCCTCCACATAGGGTTGCTGCGTAAGCGGGTCATAGCCGGCTTGGTAGGCAAACTCGCAGGCGGTCATGCCGCCGCCGCTGACGCCCGACGGGTTGCGGATGACGCCGCCGTTGACGAACACGTAGGTCGGCAGGATGCAGCTCGACGGATAGGTCGGGAACGGACGCACGACCATCCAGTCCGGATTGCCCGCCGTCCGATCCATCAGGTCGACGGCGCGTTCGTGGTCGCCGATGCTGGTCTCTTCATAGCCGATCTTCAGGCCAAGCCTGAGGTTCTCGGCCGGACGCCAGTCGCTTTCCAGCTCGATACCCCAGACCGTGGCGTCGAAATTGCGGTTGAAGGCCGATCGATCCACGATCTCCGAGATCTGGTAATCTTTGTAATCATAGTAGAAAGCGGCGAGGTTGGCCGTCGCGCGACCATCCATGAAGGTATTCTTCGCGCCGAGTTCGAACGCGTCGACGAACTCCGGCGCGAAGGTCTTCGGCCGGGTGACGGATTCGGCCACGCTGCGCTGGGACACCACGCGCCCGACACTGCCATAGTAGTTGCGCACGAAGCCCGGCGGGTTCGCCCCACCCGCCTTGTGGCCATGGGCGTAGGACGCATAGACGAGCGTCTCGTCCGTGAAGGAAAGATCGGGTTTCCAGTCGAGCGTGAGACGGCCCGTCGGCTCGCGCCACTCCTGCTCCTGCACCTCGAGCACGGGATAGCCGACCGACCCGGAGATGTAGATCCAGGACGGGTGGATCGGCGCGTCTTTCTTGTCGACGGTAAAGCGCAGCCCCGCCGTGAGCTTCAGCGTGTCGGTGACGTTGTAATAGGCCTCCCCGAACACGGCGTAGGAGATCAGCTTGTAGGGGTTTTTGCTGAGGAAGTAGTTGTGCCCCTTGTCGTTGACGCTCTCGATTGGGTTCGGATCGATGTAGGTGCACTGACGCACCTCGTAGACGTCGAGGGGATTGCCGGGCGCATAGCCTTCCATCAGGCAATCGGTGTTGTCCGTGACGTTATTTTCGTAGGGCGCGAAGTCGCCGATCCCGTACGCCGAGATGAGACTGATGGAGTTGATAAAGACGTAATACTTGTCGGTGCTGTCAGCCCGCAGGTAGTTGGCGCCAAGGCTGAAGTTGAAGGCGCCCGCGAAATTTGAAGACAGCCGGAACTCCTGGCTGAACTGCGTGGCGTCGGCCGTCGAGATATCCACGGCGACTAGTCGGTCGGAACAGCCCAGCTGCGGATCGCAGAAGAAGCCGTCGGGCGTCAGGATGTCGAGATCGACGTAGCGGTTGGGTCCGCCGTTGTTGGGATCGACCGCCTGCCACGCGCCGGCGGCGGTGTTGAAGCGGTTGAAGTCCTGCAACGAATAAACGTTGTCGACCGCGTAGGCCGTTTCCGACGACAGGGTGAGGTTGTCCGTCAGGTCGAAGCTGATCTGGAGTTCGCCGAGGTCGTTCCGGGCCCGATAGACCGGGTCGATCGAGGACTCGATGACCCGAAGGTCCGGCGACTGGCTGGCGTTGACATAGGGCTCCTGCCTGGCCGCCGGCAGGCCAATGGCGCTGAGCGGCAGGTAGTAGGGCAGCATCAGCCCGACCGGCGTCTGGAAAGACAGCGGCGAGTAGAGCGACTCCCGCTCGCAGCCCTGGCTGAACGAGGCGTGGATGCCATTCGGCAGGCCGCCCTGGCCCAGCGACGGGACCGACTGGAAATAGTCGGTGACGGCGACGCCGCCGACCTGCTCCACCAGGTCACGACGGCAGAGCTGCTTGCCCGAGCGCAGGCGGTCGTCGTTCTCTTCGAAGTGTTCCCAGATCAGGTTGATGTCGAGCCGCTCGGAAGGGGAAGCGCGCAGCGACACCCGCGTCGACCACAGGTCGCGGCCGTCGATCGGGTTGCCGGTAAGTTCGTTGACCGCATAGCCGTCGCGCTTGGTCCAGGCGCCAGCCAGACGCAACGCAACCATGTCTTCCACCAGCGGGATGTTGACCATCCCTTCAAGGCGGGTCGAGTTATAGTTCGACACGTCCCCGGAAAGCTTGGCCTCGAAGTTGAATTTCGGCTTGGCGCTGATGATGTTGACGACGCCGGCCGTGGCGTTGCGACCGTACAGCGTTCCTTGAGGTCCACGCAGAACCTCAACCCGCTGCAGGTCGTAGAACTCTTGCTCGAAGAAGCGGTTACGGATGAACGGCGTGTTGTTGAAAGCGACGGCGACGGCGGGGTCCGTGGTCGCGGAAATCGCCTGCGTCCCGATCCCGCGCAGCTGCACCGAGTACGAACTGAAGTTCGTCTTGGTGAAGGTCATGTTCGGGACCTGGGTGATCAGGTCCGGGCCGCCGGCCACCTGCGACCGCGTCAGGTCCTCCTGCGTGAACGCCGAAATGGCGATCGGAACGTCCTGGATGTCTTCTTCCCGCTTCTGGGCGGTGACGACTAGCGTGTCGACCGTGCCCCCCGCCGTTTCGGCTTCGGCGGCTCGAAATCGAGGCGCTCGTACGACGAAGCCCCCTGATGCGGTTTGCTCGAAGGCGAGGTCGGTTCCCTGCAGCAGGGTACGCAGCGCGTCCTCGTCGGAAACCTCGCCCTTCACGCCGGCCGTCGTGCGGCCCTGGACGACGGCCGGGTCAAAGACGACGTCATGGCCGCTGGTCATGGCGAAGGCGCGCAACGCGTCGCCGAGTTCCTGGGAGGCGATCGAATATTCCCGCGCCGGGCCCTCGGCCGACGCCGCCGCCGGCAGCGCCGTGCCCAGCGCCACGCCCGCGCAACCCGCCATAAGGGCCGTACGCCAACTCCTGACCTTGAATGCCATTTCGAGTCCCCCCAGCAGCGTTTTCGCTGCGTATCCAACGCGCCCACTTGCGCGGTTGGCATTAGGGACGCGGGGGGACACCGAACACCTCAGCGGTTTGCGAAAAAATTTTTTATGAGGGGGCGAGCACCAGTTCGCCACGGGATTCTTCCGCCAGCCGCACGGGGAAGGCGGCGGTGATGGCTTCGACGAAGGCTTCGGGGTCGCGGGTGTGGAAGACGCCGCTCACCTTCATGCCGGCCAGCGACGGATCGGCCAGCACCACGCGCCGGCCGCCGTAGCGGTTTAGGTCGTCCACCGCCTCGCCCAGCGGAGCGTTGTCGAGGATCATGCGGCCGAAGCGCCAGGCCTGCTCGCGGCCAAGGTCGATGGCGGCGACCTGGACCGGCGCGGCGGCGGTCAGCTTCGCCTGCTGGCCGGGTTTCAGCACCGCCGAGGGGGCGCGAACACCGTCCGCCCGTGGCGCGGCGGTGCGGTAGACCGCGACCACCCCCTCCTCCAGCGTCACCTTGGCGACACCACGGTCCTTGCGCACGTCGAAGGCGGTGCCGATGGCGCGGACCTCGTCGTCGCCCACGAAGACGCGGAACGGACGGGCGGCGTCCTTGGCCACCTTGAAGTGGGCGCGGCCCTTTTCGAGCACGATCCGGCGCTCGGCTTCGGAGAAATCGACGTCGATGCGGCTGTCGGTGTCGAGCATCAGCCGCGAGCCGTCGGCCAGGATCACCTGCCGCTGCTCGCCCCGCCGCGTGCGATGGACGCCGCGAACGCGGTCGAGGCCGGGCGTGGCGAACAGCGCCAGCGAGGCGGCCGCCGCGGTTCCAAACCCGGCGATGGCGGCGCGGCGGCTGATCGGCGGCCGCTCCGGCAACGCCCTCACCTCGCCGCCCAACAATGCGGCGCGCGCATCGGCGTCGCCGCCCAGCGCCGCCAGGCCATGCCACAGCTCGGCATGCTCGGCGTATTGGTCGGCGTGCGCGGGGTCGGCGGCGAGCCAGGCCTCGAACGCCTCGTCGTCGGCGCGGGTGCGCTGGTCGGAGCCGAGGCGCGCGATCCAGGCGGCGGCGTTGTCGGGAGCCGGTCTAGTCATCGCGGCGGAACCTGCGACCCAGGTGCGCGATGGCCTTCATCATCTGCTTCTCGACGGCGCTGACCGTGACGCCATAGCGAGCAGCCAGCTGGGTGTAGCTCAGACCGTCGAGCCGGTTGAGCAGGAACATCTCGCGCGTTCGCGGCGCGAGTTCGTCGAGGACGGCGGCCAGCCGCATCAGGGCCTCCCTGCCCTCAAAGACGCGGGCGGGCGAAGGCTCCTCAGTGGCGGCGGCGAAGTTTTCGATCGAGGTGTGGGCGGACTCGCGCCGCACGATGGCCTTGCGCGCCCGGTCGGTCAGCACGCTGGCGGCGATGGCGAAGAGGTAGGCCTCCGGCTTTTCGATCGTGGCGCCATCGGCCTGGCAGATGCGCGCAAAGGTCTCCTGCGCGCAGTCCTCGGCGGCTTCGACGCTCAGCCCCCGCCGCAGGAAATACCGCACCAGCGGCTCGCGATAGCGCGCGGCGAAGCCGTCCTCCGAAGAGGCCGCATTCCGCAATGCTCCCGGCCCGGCCATGACTCCGAGGTCACCCCCACACACGTACGTGCGTGTAGGGTCCCGCCGCGGTTCGGGAGGTGTCAAGCGGGCGAAGAAAAAGGCGGCAGGTAGACCTGCCGCCTCAGTGACATCCGGTTCAGAGGGGACCGAAGCCGGAGGATTTAGCCGCCGAAGCCGACGGCGATCTTGAGATAGGGACCGTCGATGGTTCGGTCCTCGGATTGGTGCTCTTCGAACCCGCCGTCGATGGCATCGACGTAGCGTTCCCAGCGATAGCCTGCCCCGACCTTGAAGCGGCTGACCTCATAGGAGAGGCCAAGGCTGGCGCCGTAGACCGGGACCGTCTCGTCGCTGGAGCGGCTGATCGGCGCCACCGCCGGCAGCGGCGCGTATTGGACTACATGCTGAAAGGCGAAGGCCTTGACGAGGTCGAACCCGTTGTAGGTGGCTGCCTGGGCCTCCTCGCGCAGAGTGACGATGTTCGCCTCCTGCTCGCCAAAGAGCACACCCGCGCTGGCCGACCAGTCGAGGTTCAGACTGCCGCCCTGGCCGACGTCGAGGAGCGGCAGAGAGGCGTCCCATTCGACGACTGGGCCCCACCCCTTGAATTCGCGCTCGCCCTCGATCTGTCCCCTGTAGAGGGTGCGGACGCCGCCGTCGGGGAGGAAGATGAAGAGGGGCTTCACCACCCAGTCGGGGATACCCCTGAAGTCGCCCGAGGTTTCCGACTCGAGGCTCGCATACCGCAGCCCCGCGGCGACCGAGGAGTGCTTCAGGCTGCCGAAGCCCAGGTCGTGGCCGACCATGAAGTCGATGAGGTTGTGCTCTTCGCGCTCGTAAACCCTCGTGTCGAGCCGGTTGTCGACGGAGAAGCTGACGAACGGCTGGTAGGATGACGGCAACAGCTCGGGATATTCGCAGTATTCGTCAAAGAGGCCCGCGAACGCGCACAGCGGCGGCGTCGGAACATCGGCCAACGGCGTGTTGATGACATTGGCCTTGCTCTTGCGCCAGCCCGCGCTGACCCACCATTGCTCGTTCGGACGCCAGGTCACCTTCACCTCGCGGCCGTCGCCGATGTCGAGGTCTGCGTCCTGCGAGTCGTCGAAGATCGCCAAAGGCCCTTCGAACTCATCGGCAAAGCTCGGCATCAAGGGATCGTTCGGCGCATCATGGCGCTGCGCTTGGGCGCCCAGTTCGACCGTCAGTGGGAACGGCCCGTCGGCGACGCCCCCAAGGCTGCCGAATACCGGGGCGCCGGTCCAGGCCTTGGTAACCCGCAGGCCATAGAGCCTCGGCTCGACTAGGAAGACGTTGGTGGTGAGGCCGGTATCGTCCGAGTTCAGGAAAGCCCCGGTGATGGCCTGACTGTCGGTGACGTTCTTCACATAGGCCATGATGTTCCAGCCCTGCTCTTCGTTCACGAAGATCGCGGCCAGGTTCATGGTGAAGTAGGGGTGCAGCTTGTCGTACTCGTGGTCGTCAAAGACGCGCCAGTACGAGTTCGACTGCCCGTGCAGGTCGGCGTGCAGCGTCGCCAGCCAGTCGTTGGGCAGCGGCAGCGTGTAGTCGGCGGTGATCGTGCCGGTCCAATCGGGGGCGTTCGGCAGCGGGTTGCCCGACAGGTCCTTCATGATCCCCTCACCGCCATTGGGGGCGGTGGCGGGGTTCCAGCCGGGATAGCCGGGGTGAGCGGATAGGGAATTGAAGTCGGTCCCCGGCGCCGGAGCCGTCGTGGTCAAGTCGACGTACTCCACTTGGGTGACCGGATCGAGGCCCATGCCGTAGGCAAGCTCGCAAGGGCCGGGATTGCCGCCACCCGTATAGGCCACGCCGCCGATCGTATTGTTGGGGTTGACGTAGATATAGGTCGGAACGATGCAGCTTGACGCCACGGTCGGGAACGGACGCACCAACGTCCAGTTCGGATCGCCCGCGGTGCGGTCCATCAGGTCGATAGCCTGCTCGCCATCGGCGATGCGGGCCTTTTCGTAGCCGCCCTTGAAGCCAAGGCGGAGATTTTCCATTGGGCGCCAGCTGGCCTCGAACTCAACGCCCCAGACCGTCGCGTCGAAGTTGCGGTTGAAAGCGGAGCGGTCGACGATTTCAGAGACCTGATAGCCCTCGTAGTCATAGTAGAAGCTGGCCAGGTTTAGCGTCAGCGCGCCGTCGAGCAGAGTATTCTTAGCGCCAAGCTCGAACGCGTCGATAAACTCGGGCTCGAAGGTAGTCGGCCGCGTGGCGGATTCGGCGGCATTTTCCGTGGCGGTCTGAGCGTCCACGTAATAAATCCGTACGTATCCCGGCGGGTTGGCGCCGCCCGCCTTGTATCCGTGGGCGTAGGAACCGTAGATCATCGTCTCGTCGGTGAAGCCTAGGTCCGGCTTCCAGTCGACGGTCAGCCGGCCGGTGGGCTCACGCCATTCCTGCTCGAGAACCTCGGCCACCGGATAGCCGACCGAATTGGAGACCAGAATCCAGGTTGGGATCCGCGGAGCTTCCTTCTTGTCGACAGTCCAGCGCAGACCCGCCGTCAGCTTCAGGTTTTCGGCGATATTGTAGTAGGCTTCGCCGAAGACCGCATAGGAGATCAGCTTGTAAGGATTATTGCTGAGGAAGTAGTTGTGTCCCTTGTCGTTGACGCTCTCGATCGGATTCGGATCGATGTAGACGCACGAAGTGACGGGGTGGGCCTGGGTCGGAACGCCCTCGGCGTATCCGTTGACCATGCATTCGGTGTTATCGGTATATCCGCCGACGTAAGGGCTCGTCTCGTCAAAGAAATTTGTTCCCCCATTTACAGCCGCGACCAGACTGAGCGAATTGATGAAGACGTAGTATTTTTCGTGGGTATCGTAGCGAAGGAAATTTGTTCCGAGACTGAAGTTGAACGGCCCTTCATAGTCTGACGAAAGCCGAAACTCCTGGCTGGCCTGCCAGGAGTTCGCTGTCGACACGTCGACAGCCACGAGCCGGTCGGAACAACCGAGTTGCGGATCGCAGAATTGCGGATTTGGACCAAGATCGGTCCTCAGGATACCACGCCCCACAAGCTTGGCCATGTTAAGAGGTTCGTCGCCCCAGGCGCCGGCGGCGGTGTTGAAGCGGTTGAAATCCTGAAGCGAGTAGATGTAATCGACACCGTACGACGTCTCCGAGGCGAGCGTCAGGTTGTCGGTCAGGTCGAAGCTGACCTGCAGTTCGCCAATGTCGCTGTTGGCGCGATATTTGGGGTCGATCGTCGACTGGATGACCCGCAAATCCTCGGGCTGATCATTGAACGCGGACACTTCGTTCACGTCCAGGAAACCGTCAACGGGGACGAAACCCGTCGTGTAGGGATCAAACAACACGGTCGGCAGACCCACCGCGCCAAGCGGTACATAATAGGGCAGCATCAGGCCGACGGGACGCTGGAACGAGTCCTGTGCGTATAGGGAATTGCGTTTGCAGCCCTGGCTAAGCGTGCCTTGGGTGCCCGAGAAGTCGAGGATTTGACCCAACCCGGACCTCTGATCGAAGTAGTTGGTGACCGGCACGTCGCCGACGTGCGTGACGACGTCCTTCTTGCAAAGCTGCTTGCCCGACCGGAGGCGGTCGTCCTCTTCTTGGAAATGTTCCCAGAGCAGGTTGACGTCGAGTCGGTCGGTCGGCTGGACGCGCAAAGACACCCGCGTGGACCACAAGTCACGTCCATCGATCGGATTGCCGGTCAACTCGTTGGTCGAATAGCCCTCGCGCTTGGTCCAGGCGCCGGCGATCCGCAGGGCCGCGATGTCTTCCACGAGCGGGATGTTGATCATCCCTTCCAGACGGCTGGAGTTGTAGTTCGACAGGTCCGCTGAGAGTTTCGACTCCGCCGTGAACCTGGGCTTTTGGCTGATGATGTTGACCACGCCCGCCGTCGCGTTGCGGCCGTAGAGCGTGCCCTGAGGCCCACGCAACACTTCAACGCGCTGGAGGTCATAGAACTCCTGTTCGAAGAAGCGATTGCGTATGAAGGGCGTATTGTTGAAGGCCACCGCCACGGCCGGATCGGTCGTCGCCGAAATCGCCTGTGTGCCGATGCCCCGCAACTGGATCGAGTAAGACGAGAAGTTCGTCTTGGTGAAGGTCATATTGGGGACCTGGGTGATCAGGTCCGGGCCGCCGGCAATCTGCTGGCGCGTCAGGTCTTCCTGGGTGAACGCGCTGATCGCGATCGGCACGTCCTGGATGTCTTCCTCGCGCTTCTGCG
>CAMLRH010000053.1 GCA_946482375.1 uncultured Caulobacteraceae bacterium
ACCGTGGCGATCAGCTTGGAGGCGACGCCGGCGTCTTCCGAGCGGGCCTTCAGCAGCACCTTCAGCAACTCGACGACGGCTCCAGCCGCCTGATTGACCGGGCCACCGTTGCGCTCGATGACCGGCGCGTAGCCCTCCGGGTCCTTCAGCGCCTCGCGGATGGCCGACAGCAGGTCCGGCCCGAACCGCGAGCCGGAGAACCCCTTCGGCACGCCCCGCAGCCGGTCCAGCGCCGCGGCGTCGGTGGGGGCCTGGGCGGCCAGTTCGTCGATGGCCTCGTCCTTCAGGATGCGGCCGCGCGGCTGGTCGCGCAGCTGGGCGGTGCGTTCGCGCCAGGCGGCCACCGCCTTGAACACCGCGAGGTACTTCGCCGTGTGCTTGCGGGGTTTCAGCCGCTTCCAAGCGCTTTCCGGATCGACATCGTACAGCGCCGGGTCGGTGAGCGCGGCCATCTCCTCCTCGACCCAGGCGAGGCGGCCTTCGCTTTCCAGTCGGGCGCGGAGCATCGGGTAGAGTCGGGCGAGGTGGGTGACGTCGCCGAGCGCATACGTCAGCTGGGTTTCGGTCAGCGGCCGCCGCGCCCAGTCGGTGAAACGGCTGGACTTGTCGATGTCCACCTTCAGCATCTGGCGGACCAGGGCGTCATAGGCGATCTGCTCGCCGAAGCCCGCCGCCATGCCGGCGATCTGGGTGTCGAACAGGGGCTTGGGCATCGCGCCCAGGTTGTTGAAGATCTCCACGTCCTGCCGCGCGGCGTGGAAGACCTTCTGCACCTTCGGGTCGCGCAGCACGTCGAGCAGCGGCGTGAGGTCGAGGTCCTCGGCCAGCGGATCGACGCAGGCTTCGTTCTCCGGCGAGGCCACCTGGATCAGGCAAAGCTTCGGCCAATAGGTCGTCTCGCGCATGAACTCGGTGTCCACGGCGATGAACGGCTGACCTTTCAAGGACTTGCAGAACGCCGACAGTTCGGCGGTGGTCGTAATCGGCGTCATCGGCTAGCTATAGCCCCGCGAGCGGGCGAGTCTGCAAGGGGCAAGCGTCGCGACGCGTTCATTCCCACCGCCCTGAAGTATTCGAGCGACAGATGACCGACCGGCCCAACGGCCTCACCTACGCCCAGGCAGGCGTCGATATCGACGCCGGTAACGCCCTCGTGGAAGCGATCAAGCCGCTGGCCAAGGCCACGCGCCGGCCGGGCGCGGAGGCGGGGCTCGGCGGCTTCGGCGCCCTCTTCGACCTGAAGGCCGCGGGCTACGACGACCCGCTGCTGGTCTCCACGACCGACGGCGTCGGCACCAAGCTGAAGATCGCTATCGAGACCGGCCTGCACGACACGGTCGGCATCGACCTCGTCGCCATGTGCGTCAACGACCTGCTGGCCCAGGGCGCCGAGCCGCTGCTGTTCCTCGACTATTTCGCGACCGGCAAGCTGGACGTCGAAACCGCCACCCGCGTCGTCGCCGGCATCGCCGAGGGCTGCAAGCAGGCCGGCTGCGCGCTGGTCGGCGGCGAGACGGCCGAGATGCCGGGCATGTACGCCGACGGCGAGTATGACCTGGCAGGCTTCAATGTCGGCGCGGTGGACCGCGACGGCGTGCTGCCGAAGCTCGACACGCAACGCGCGGGCGACGTGCTGATCGGCGTGGGATCGAGCGGGCCGCACTCCAACGGCTATTCGCTGGTCCGCCGGATCGTCGAGCGGTCGGGGCTGGCCTGGGACGCGCCCTCCCCCTTCGGCGAAGGCACGCTCGCGCAATCGCTGATGGCGCCGACCCGCATCTACATCAAAAGCGTCCTGCCGCTGATCAAGGCCGGGCGCATCAAGGGCGGCGCCCACATCACCGGCGGCGGCCTGATCGAGAACCCGCCCCGCGCCATCGCCGAGGGACTGGTCGCCAAGATCGACTGGAACGCCTGGGAGCTGCCGCCCGTGTTCGACTGGCTGCAGAAGACCGGCGGCGTTTCCGACCACGAGATGCGCCGCACCTTCAACTGCGGCGTCGGCTTCATGCTGATCTGCTCAGCCCGAGACGCCGAGCCGGTGCTGGCCGCGCTGCTCAACACGGGCGAGGACGCCTTCATCTGCGGTGAGCTCGCCGCCGCATGAGCCGCGCCCTGCGTCCTTCGACACGGCGCTCCGCGCCTGCTCAGGATGACGAACTCAGAGATAGTCATGGTGAGCAGCGCCCCGGACTTGATCCGGGGCGCGTGTCGAACCACGCAACGCGCTCATGATGGCGCGAGCAAGAATCGGCGTCCTGATCAGCGGCCGGGGCTCCAACATGGAGGCCCTCATCGACGCCTCCCGCGCGCCGGATTGCCCTTATGACGTCGTGCTGGTCCTGTCCGACAACCCGGACGCGCCGGGCCTCGACCGCGCGCGCGAACTCGGGGTCGAGGCCAAGGCCATTGACCGGCGCCCCTATGGCAAGGACCGCGAAGCCCACGAACGGATCATCGACGACGCGCTGCGCAATGCCGGCGTCCAGTACGTGGCGCTGGCCGGCTACATGCGTGTGCTGACGCCGTTCCTGGTGGGCGCGTGGGAAGGCCGGATGGTCAACATCCACCCCTCGCTGCTGCCAAAATACCCGGGGCTCGATACCCACCGCCGCGCGCTTGAGGCAGGCGACGCTGAAGCCGGTTGCACGGTGCACCTCGTCACCAACGACCTCGATGGCGGTCCGGTGCTTGGACAGGCCGCCGTGCCGATCGTGTCAGGCGATGACGAGGTATCGCTAATGCAGAGAGTGCTGGTCGAGGAGCACGGACTTTACCCGCGGGTGCTGGCACAGCTCGTAAGCTGCCAATAGCCTCAATCGTCATCCCACGGTCAGCCGCAGGCTGATCCGGGGGACCCAAGCGGCGTCGCAGGCTCATCAACTCAGCTTGGGTCCCCCGGACCGGCCCAGGGCCGACCGGGGGATGACGCTATTTTTCGAGCCTAGCAGTCGTTGCTCTTCTTGCAGCGGTCGTAGACGTAGCCGGCGCCGGCGCCGACGGCCGCGCCAACGGCGGCGTCGCCGAGGTCACCGCCGGTCACAGCGCCGACAGCCGCGCCGCCCAGGGCGCCGCTGGCCACGCGTTGCTCGGTGGTTGTGCCGCAGGCGGCCAGCAGGCTGGCCGTCGCGGTCAGGGTCAGGATCGTCCGGATCATCTCAAACCTCCTCCGGGTGGTCCCCCGCAAGGAAACGGCTCGCTCCATGCGACGTTCCGGCGCGATGTTCACAGCAGCTTTTGTGATGTACAGAACATCACTAGAGCGACTCACATGATCACCGGCCCCCAAATCCGCGCCGCCCGCGCCCTGCTCGGCATAGACCAGCGGGAACTGGCGCGGCTGTCCGGTCTCTCGGTTCCGACGATTCAGCGCATGGAGGCCTGCGAGGGCACGGTCCGCGTTGTCGTCGAGAGCCTGGAGAAGGTGATGAACGCCTTCGCCGAGGCGGGTGTCGAACTGATCGTCGAGGGCGCCCCGAGCCAAGGGGTCGGCCGCGGCGTGCGACTGCTGGGGAAGCGCTGAGCCGTGTGGCGAGACTGGCGCCTGTTCGTTCCGAAGTCGGTGACGGTGCTGAGGCAAGACTACCGCCTCGCCGACCTGCGTCACGACGGCGTCGCGGGGCTGACCGTCGCCATCGTCGCCCTGCCGCTGGCGATGGCGCTGGCGATCGCGTCCGGCGCGACGCCACAGGCGGGGTTGATCACCGCCGTCGTCGCCGGCTTCCTGATCTCGGCGCTCGGCGGCAGCCGCTTCCAGATCGGCGGGCCGACCGGCGCCTTCGTGGTCGTGGTCTATGGCGTGATCGCCCAGTACGGCTACGACGGGTTGCTGATGGCGACCCTCATCGCGGGCCTGATCCTGATCGTGGCGGGGTTTGCGCGCATCGGCACGCTGATCAAGTACATCCCCGACCCCGTCACCGTCGGCTTCACCGCCGGGATCGCCGCCATCATCCTGGCCAGCCAGATCAAGGACTTCCTGGGCCTCTCCGCCGAGAATGTGCCGGCCGACTTCCTGCCGAAGATCCAGGCGCTTTGGGCCGCGCGGGAGACCCTGAACGGGACGACGCTGTTGCTGGCGGCGGGATGCCTCGCCGCCATCTGGTTGCTACGCCGCTACGTCCCCAAGGTTCCGGGCTTCCTCGTCGTCACGGTCGGGGCCGCGATCCTGGTCGCGGTGCTGAAGCTGACCGTCGAGACCATCGGCTCGCGCTTTGGCGAGATCACCGCAACGATCCCCGCGCCCAGCCTGAGTTTCTGGTCATGGGAAAAGGCGCAGGCCGTCCTGCCGAGCGCGCTGACCATCGCCCTGCTGGCGGGCGTGGAGTCGCTGCTGTCGGCCGTCGTCGCCGACCAGATGACCGGCCGCCGTCACCGTTCCAACATCGAACTGGTGGCGCAGGGGATCGCCAACGTCGGCTCCGCGGCCGTCGGCGGGCTGCCCGCCACCGGGGCCATCGCGCGGACGGCGACCAACATCCGCTCCGGCGCGCGCTCGCCCGTGGCCGGCATGGCGCACGCGGCCTTCCTGCTGGTCTTCATGCTGGCGCTGGCGCCGGTGATGAAGTTCGTGCCGCTGGCGGCGCTCGCCGCCATCCTCGTGGTGGTGGCCATCAACATGGCCGAGATGCACCGCTTCCGGATGATCCTCGGGACCTCGCTCGGCGACCGCTCGGTGCTGCTGGCGACCTTCGCGCTGACGGTGCTGGTGGACCTGACCGTGGCCATCGAGGTCGGCATGGTGCTGGCGGCCTTCGTCTTCATGCACCGGATGGCGAAGCTGACGTCGGTCGAGGGCCGCCCGCTGATCGAAGGCGACCAGGACGATTTCAGCCGCCGCGACGCGCGCTACGAGCCCGAGCGCGGCGACACCTCGGTGATCACTTTCCGGGGCCCGCTCTTCTTCGGCAGCGCGTCGACCCTGAAGGACACCCTCGACCAGATCGGCGAGAAGAAGACGCGCTACGTCCTGCGGCTGGACGAGGTGCCGATGATCGACCCCACGGGGGCGTTTGCGCTAGGCTCCTTCATCCGCCAGCTGCGCGGCGATGGGGCGGCGGTGACGCTGGCCGGAGCCAGCGCCTATGTCACCGAGCAGCTGCGCCGCTCGATCGAGCCGGAGATTTTGGAGGGGGTGGAGTTCGCCTAAACCGTCATCCCGGCCGCAGCGCGCAGCGCGGAGAGCCGGGACCCAAGCTGAATCGCCGTCTGGGTCCCGGATAGCCGCTTACGCGGCTTCCGGGATGACGGATGAGGTGACTACCCCACGATCTCGTCGTCGGTGAAGAACTGGGCGATCTCGATCTTCGCGTTGTCGAGGCTGTCGGAGCCGTGGACCGAGTTCTCGCCGACGCTTTCGGCGTAGAGCGCGCGGATGGTGCCCGGCGCGGCGTCCTTCGGGTTCGTGGCGCCCATGACTTCGCGGTACTTGGCGACGGCGTTCGGGCCTTCCAGCACCTGCACGACCACCGGCTCGGAGGTCATGAACTCCACCAGCTCGCCATAGAACGGGCGCTCGGCGTGGATCTCGTAGAACTTCTCGGCCTGGGCCTTGCTCATGCGGATGCGCTTCTGCGCCACGATCCGCAGGCCGGCGTCTTCGATCACCGCGTTGACCTTGCCGGTCAGGTTACGCCGCGTGGCGTCCGGCTTGATGATCGAGAAGGTGCGTTCAGTCATTTGGCGGTCGCCTACACATAAAGTTGTTGTCGAGGAGGTCGCGGCTTATAGCCCTGCGCCTCCGCCCCGCCAACCGTCTGCAAATGCTGCAAATCAACGACCTCACTTTCGACGCCTGGGGACGCCGCTTCTTCGAGAAGGCGAGCGTGTCGATCCCCTCTGGCGCGAAGGTCGGCGTCGTGGGTCGCAACGGCGTCGGCAAGTCCACCCTCTTCCGACTCATCAAGGACCAGCTGGAGACCGGCGGCGGCGAGATCAGCCTGCCGAAGGCCGCCAGGATGGGCTCGGTCGACCAGGAGCATCCGGCCACCCCGGTCAGCCTGATCGACACCGTGCTGGCCGCCGACGTCGAGCGCGCACGGCTGACCGCCGAACTGGACACCGCCGAGCCGGAGCACCTAGGCGAGTTCTACGCCCGGCTGATCGAAATCGACGCCGACCGGGCGCCCAGCCGCGCCGCCGAGATCCTCACCGGGCTGGGCTTCACCCAGGCCGACCTGACGCGGCCGATGGCGGAGTTCTCCGGCGGCTGGCGGATGCGCGTCGCGCTGGCGGCGGCGCTGTTCGCGGCGCCCGACCTGCTGCTGCTTGACGAGCCGACCAACTACCTCGACCTCGAAGGCGCGCTCTGGCTCGAGGCGCGGCTGAAGAAGTACCCGCACACGGCGCTGATCATCAGCCACGACCGCGAGCTGCTCAACAACTCGGTCGGCTACATCCTGCACCTGAACAACGGCAAGCTCGACCTCTACACCGGCGGCTACGACGACTTCGAGCATGAGCGGGCGCTCAAGGCGCGGCTGGCCGAAAGCACGCGAGCCAAGATTCAGGCCAAGCGCGAGCACATGCAGGCCTTCGTCGACCGCTTCCGGGCGAAGGCCTCGAAGGCCCGGCAGGCGCAATCGCGTCTCAAGCAACTCTCCAAGCTGCCGGTGGTGGAGATGACGCTGGAGGAGCGCGTCGCGCCCTTCACCCTGCCCTCGCCCGAGAAACCGTTGGCGCCGCCGCTGGTGCGGCTGGAGGACGCGGCGGTAGGCTACGGCGGCCCGCCGATCCTGAAGAAGCTGAACCTGCGGCTCGACCTCGACGACCGCATCGGGCTCTTGGGCGTCAACGGCGCCGGCAAGTCGACGTTCGCCAAACTGATCGCCGACGCGCTCACCATCGAGGCCGGCAAGATGCACCGCGACCGGCGCATCAAGGTCGGCTGGTTCCACCAGCACCAGATCGAGGCGCTCGATCCGGCCGATACGCCGCTGACCATCATCGGCCGCGTCATGGCCGGGGCGTCGGAAGCCCAGCGGCGCTCGAAGCTGGCGCAGTTCGGCTTTCCGTACGCCAAGGTCGACACCACCGTGGAAAACTTGTCCGGCGGCGAGCGCGCGCGGCTCTTGCTGAACCTCGTGGCGATGGATGCGCCGCACCTGCTCATCCTCGACGAGCCGACCAACCACCTCGACATCGACTCGCGCCGAGCGCTGCTCGATGCGCTGAACGACTATGAGGGCGCGGTCATCCTCATCACCCACGATCGCGGCTTGATGGAGCTGGTCGCCGACCGCCTGTGGCTCGCCGCCGACGGGACCATCAAGCCCTTCGAAGGCGACATGGACGACTACGCCAAGTTCGTCCTCGACCGGGCGAGAGCGGCCGCCAAGGCTCCGACCCAGGTGCGCGAGGAAGCGCCTCCGCCCCCGCCGGTTGCGCGGCCCACGCCGCCCGGTCCGCTCAAGCGCAAACTGGAGGCCGCCGAGGAAGTCCTCGCCCGCTGCACGCGCACCCTGGCGGACCTCGACGCGAAACTCGCCGACACGGCCATCTACGCGAAGGACCCCGCGCAAGCCGCCGAACTCGGCCGCAAGCGTGAGAAGGCGCAGTCATCGCTGACCGACGCCGAATCCAAGTGGATGGAAGCAGCCGAAGCTTACGAAGCGGCGGTGAAGGCCTATGCCTAGGCTTTGCGTGGTTCGACACGCGCTACGCGCTGCTCACCATGACTATTTTTGAGTTCGTCATCCTGAGCAGACCGCGCAGCGGTCGTGTCGAAGGACGCACTAGCCGCACTTCACCTCTTTGATGATCCCCGTCGACTGCTCGTAGAAGATGTTCAGCCGGTAGGGGCTGTAGTCCATCGTCACCGGGCAGGTCGCGCAGGTCACCCGCCGCGCCGAGGGGTTCACCGGCACCGGGATCTCGGTGCGATGCTTGCCGACGAGGTACTGCAGCGACTTGGCCCCGCAATAGTCGGGTGGCTCCGGCGGCGGCGGAGGGGGTGGCGGCGGCGCCGGCGCGATCGGCGGCGCGATGGGGATTTCGCGCGGCGCGTCCACGGGCACGCAGGCGGTCACCACCAGCAGGGCTGCGAAAGCGGCACGCTTCATTGCTTCTCCCATCCTCGCTCGGCGCCCTGTTTCCAGTACGACACCGTCAGGCCCTGCTTGTTGAACGCCTTCCAGCTCGTCCGCGCCCTGGCGACCGCCGCCTCGTCGCGGCCGTCGAAGAGGACGATGCAGCGTTCGTGCGGGGTCAGGTCGCCAGGTTCGGCGCCGTCGATGAGGAACAACGCCTGCGCGCCGTTGGGGTTGTCGAGGCCGGTCGTCAGCAGCACCGGCTGGCGCTCGGCCATGGGTTCGTCAGCCGTGCCGTGGGCCAGGAAGCTGTCGTCGCGCCAGCTCCACAGGTAGCCGTCGAGATGGTCGACCCGCTCCGGCTGGCCGGTGCGGACCAGCGCCTTCCAGCCGCGTTGCAGGGTGCGCTCAAGCAGCTCCGGCAGCACCTGATCGAGCGACGAACGCTCGAGGTGGTAGAACCAGACTTCGCAGTTTTTCTCGCTCAAGCGCTTTGCGTCCTTCGACACGGGCGCTGACGCGCCCTGCTCAGGATGACGAAGTTTTTTGCGACCACAACCTTAGTCATCCTGAGCAGGCCCGAAGGGCCGTGTCGAAGGACGCACGGAGCTCACCCCTCGTACCTATCCCGCACCATCCGGTTCAGCAGCCGCACGCCGTAGCCCGTGGCCCCGTCCGGAATGGTCGGCACGGTCGAGGGCTTCTTCCAGGCGGTCGAGGCGATGTCGAGGTGCGCCCAGGGCAGGCCGCCCACGAACTTCTGCAGGAACAGCGCCGCGGTGATTGAGCCGCCGGGACGGCCGCCCGTGTTCTTCACGTCGGCGGCCATGCTCTCGATCTGCTTGTTGTAGGCGTCCGGCATCGGCATGCGCCACAGCGGCTCGCCCTCGGCCTTCGACGCGGCCAGAAGGTTCTCCGACAACTCGTCGTTATTGCTGAACAATCCGGCATAGTCGTTGCCGAGCGAGATGATGATCGCGCCGGTCAGCGTGGCCAGGTCGACCATGAACTTCGGCTTGAAGCGGTCCTGGCAGTACCAGAGCGCGTCGGCCAGCACGAGGCGGCCTTCGGCGTCGGTGTTGATGACCTCGATGGTCTGGCCGGACATGGAGGTGACGATGTCGCCGGGCCGCTGGGCGGCGCCGTCGGGCATGTTCTCCACCAGGCCCAGGATGCCGACCACGTTGGCCTTCGCCTTGCGGGCCGCCAGCGCGTACATCAGGCCGGCGACCGCGCCCGCGCCGCCCATGTCCCACTTCATGTCCTCCATGCCGTCGGCCGGCTTGATGGAGATGCCGCCGGTGTCGAAACAGACGCCCTTGCCGACGAAGGCGACGGGCTGGGCGTCGGGGTCGGCCGCGCCCTTCCACTGGATGACGACGAGCTGGCTGTCGCGCACGCTGCCCTGCCCGACGCCGAGCAGCGAGCCCATGCCAAGGTCGGCCATCTCCTTCTCGCCGAGGATCTCGACGGTCAGGCCGAGCTTCTCCAGCTCCCTCACGCGGCGAGCGAACTCGGCCGGATAGAGGATGTTGGCGGGCTCGGAGACGAGGTCGCGGGTGAACAGCACCCCGTCGGCGACGCCCGACAGCGTTTCCCACGCGGATTGCGCCGCGCCGGTATCCGCCGCGGCGATCTTCACCGTCTCGACGGACGGTTTCTTCTCGGCCTTCTCGGTGGTGCGATAGCGGTCGAAGCGGTAGGCGCCGAGCTTCACGCCAAACGCCGCGCGCGCCGCGTCGCCGCCGAAGCGGATCAGCAGTTCCTTCGCGCCCGAAGCCTGCACCGCGCGCAAGGCGGATGCGGCGGCGTTCTCGATGCCCTGGTCGTCCAGTTCAGCGGCCTTGCCGGCGCCGACCACCAGCACCCGGGCCGCCTCGACGCCCTGCGGCGCCAGCAGCTCCAGAGACTGCCCCTTGGCGCCGGTGAAGCGGCCGGCGGCGATGGCGCGGGCCAGCGCCCCGCCGGTCGCGACGTCGAGCGCCTGCGCCTCGGGCGACAGCGCCCCACCCTCGTGGGCCAGAACGGCGACGGCGGAACCGGCGCTGGGGGCTGCGTCGGCGGCGACGAATTCGATGCGCATGTCTCACTCCTGGGGGATTGAGGAGGGCATAGTCCAACGGCCGGGCGGTTGTAAGCCCTCTCGCGGGCCGTGTAGAAACGGCCGACTCCGCCATGCGCCTCATCGAACGCTATCTCTTCCGTCAGCTCCTCTGGCCAACGCTGCTGGCGACGGCGGCGCTGGGCGGCGTGGCCTTGCTCAGCCAGAGCCTGTCAGCTCTCGACATCATCGTCGACCAGCGCCAGAGCGCGCTCGTCTTCGTGCAGGTGACGCTGCTCGCCCTGCCGATGCTCATCAACATGATCCTGCCGATCGCGGTATTCGTCGCCGCGCTGGTGGCGCTGAACCGGCTCCAGACGGAGCAGGAACTGGTGGTCGCCTCCGCGGGCGGTCTGTCGCGTTGGAAGCTGGCGTCGCCGGGCTTAAGGCTGGCGGTGCTCGCGACGCTGCTGGGGCTGATCATCAACCTCTGGGTCCAGCCGCTGTCCTACCGGACCATGCGCCAGGTGCTGTTCGAGGCGCGCACCGACATCGCCGCCACCCTGGTGCGCGAGGGCGAGTTCACCGAGCCGGTGTCCGGCCTGACCATCTACGGCCAGACCGTCGAGCGTGACGGGACCATCCGCAACCTCTTCATCCATCAGGAGATGGCGGGCGGCGGCGCAGCCACCTACACGGCCAAGCAGGGCCGCGTGGCGCGGCGCGATGGGGCCCCGGTGCTGGTCATGGAGCAGGGCTCGACCCAGCAGTTCTCGCGTCGGGGCGTGCTGAACTTCCTGACCTTCGAGGAATACGCCTTCGATCTCGCGCCGATGATGAAGGACGCGGACAAGATCCGCTACAAGGCCTCCGACCGCTACCTGCACGAGCTGTTCTTCCCCGACCTGTCGGACAAGGAGGAACGTGACAACCAGCTGCGCTATCTGGCCGAGGGCCATTCGCGGCTGGCGAGCCCGCTCTACAACATCACCTTCATGGCCATGGCGCTGGGCGCGGTGATCGGCGCGAGCTTCAGCCGGCTGGGCTATGGGCGGCGAATCGCGATGGTGGCGGGGCTAGCGGCGCTGGTCCGCATCCTCGGCTTCGCGGTGCAGGCGGCCGCCGACGACAGCGTCTGGCTGAACATCGGCCAGTACCTCATCCCCATCGCCGGAGCCTGGTGGGGCTTTCGGCAGGTCTTCCGCAATCCGGTCCGGCGCAAGCGCGGGCGGGCTGCGCCAGCGGGAGCGCCGGCATGAGCGTCGCCGTGGGCAGACTTGAGCGGTACGTGCTCGGCGGCACCCTGTCGGCGGTGGCGGGCGCGCTCGCCGTTATCGGTTCGGTCGTGCTGCTGATCGAGTTCGTGGACATCTCCCGCACCGTCGGCGGCCGCGCCGAAATCGGTTTCGCCGAGGTGTTGTGGCTGACGATGCTGAAGGCGCCGGCGACCATG
>CAMLRH010000054.1 GCA_946482375.1 uncultured Caulobacteraceae bacterium
ACGTCGTCCGCCGCGAGATGAACGTGGCCGAGGGCGACGCCTACAACCGCGTGCTCGTCGACCGTTCGCGTAACCAGATCCGCGCGCTGGGCTTCTTCAAGGAGGTCGAGGTCGAGGAAATCCCCAGCGCCCAGCCCGATCGCACCAGCCTGCGGGTGAAGGTGGAAGAACAGCCCACCGGCGAGCTTTCCTTCAGCGCCGGCTATTCATCGGTCGACCAGCTTGTTCTCGACCTCGGCATCTCGGAGCGGAACTTCCGCGGACGCGGCCAGAGCGTGCGGGCCCGCGTCTCCGTCGGCTCGCTGCGCCAGCAGGTGGACTTCTCCTTCACCGAGCCGCGCTTCCTGGGCCGCGACCTGCGCGCCGGTGTCGACCTCTACTCGTACCGCTACAACTTCAGCCGCCAGACGGCGTTCGATACCCGCTCGATCGGCGGCGGCCTGCGCCTCGGCTTCCCGCTGACGCAGAACGCCTCGATGTCGCTGCGCTACACCCTGCGCAGCGACGAGGTGGTGGTCGATGACTCGCTGTGCGCCATCTACGTCACGCTGTGCGAGCAGCGCGGTTCGGACGTCACCTCGCTGATCGGCTACGGCCTGCGCTGGGACCGCCGGAACGACCCGATCCGGCCGACCCGCGGCTTCTTCGCCGACCTGACGCAGGACATCGCCGGCGTCGGCGGCGACGTGAACTACTTGCGCACCGAGGCCGACGGCGGCTGGTACTACGGCATCACCAGGGACTTCGTGCTCAGCGCCACCGGCACGGCCGGCTATATCGACGGCTGGGGCGGCGACCCGATCCGCATCAACGACCGCTTCTACAAGGGCGGCAACACCTTCCGCGGCTTCGAGACGGCGGGTATCGGTCCGCGCAACACGCTTCGTAACGACGCGCTGGGCGGCAAGCTCTACGCCATCGGTTCGCTGGAGCTGACGGTGCCGACCTTCCTGCCCGAGCAGTACGGCATCAAGGCCGCGCTGTTCACCGATGTCGGCACGCTCGGCATCATCGACGACGAGGACAAGGAGGCCGCGCCGGGCATCCCCAACCCGTTCGTCCACGACGACCTGTCCTTGCGCGCTTCGGCGGGCATCAGCGTCTTCTGGCGCTCGCCAATGGGTCCGATCCGGTTCGACTTCAGCCAAGTTTTGGCCAAAGAAGACTACGACAAGACCGAGACCTTCCGCTTCTCCACCTCAACCAGGTTCTAAAAATACAATGACGTCCAGGAAACTCATGGCTGCCACCGCTGGTGCGGCCTCCGCTCTGATCTTCGCGACGACCGCGTTTGCTCAGACCCCCGCCGCGGCTCCGGCCGTGTCCCATGGCCCGGCCATCGCCGGCGTCTGCTACCTGTCGACCCAGGAGGCGATCGCCACCTCGACCGTCGGCAAGCACGTCAACACGCGCATGCAGCAGCTGATCCAGCAGGTGAACACCGAGCTGCAGCCCGAGCAGACCATCATCGAGAACGAAGGCAAGGCGCTCGAAGCCGGCCGCGCCACGATGGACCAGGCCACCCTGCAGGGCCGCGCGACCGCCTGGCAGACCCGTCTGACCAACTTCCAGCGCCTGGCCGCCCAGCGCGAGAACGAGCTGGAAGCGACGCAGCAGAAGGCCGTCGCCCGCGTGCTGCAGGAGATGGACCCCATCGCCAAGCAACAGTACCAGGCCCGCCGCTGCGCGGTCCTGCTCGACCGTTCCAGCGTCATGCTCGGCAACCCGGCCATGGACCTGACCCCCGCGGTCATCCAGGGCCTGAACGCGAAGATCACCACCTTCGCCTTCGAGCGTGAGCGCCTGCAGCAGCCGGCCGCCACGCCCGCCGCCAAGTAACGACTCGACGCCTCGGCCCGGGTCCTTGATTAAGAGGGACCATGCCGGACGCACGATTCTACGAAGACCTGGGGCCGGTCAGCCTCGCGGACCTCGCGAAGCTGACCGGCTCTTCGTTTGCCGGCGACGGGTCGGCGACGATCCGCACCGTCGCGCCGCTGGGAAAGGCGGGCGAGGATGCCGTCGCCTTCCTGTCCGACCGCCGCTACGCCCATGAACTGGCCGGCACGAAAGCCGGCGCCTGCTTCGTGACCGCCGAGGCCGCGGACGCGGCGCCGCCCGGCTGCGCGGCGCTGGTCACCGCGCTGCCGCAGGCCGCCTGGGCCGCCGCCGCTGTGCGTCTATACCGCCCGCGTCGCCACGAAGGCTCCGACGCCGTTCACCCGTCGGCCGAGCTTGAGGAGGGCGTCGCGATCGCCCCCGGCGCCGTGATCGGGCAAGACGCCAGGATCGGGCGCGGCACGACCATCGGGCCGAACGCCGTCGTCGGCCCGGGCGTCGCCATCGGCCGCGACTGCCGGATCGGCGCCAACGTCTATATCGGCTTTGCGCTGCTCGGCGACGGGGTGCAGGTCATGGCCAACGCCGTGGTCGGGGAAGCCGGTTTCGGCGCCACCGGCGCGGCCACGGGGGTGGTCGATATCCCTCAGCTCGGCCGCGTCATCCTGCAGGACAACGTCACCGTCGGCGCCAACAGCTGCATCGACCGGGGGGCCTGGGACGACACGGTGATCGGCGAGAACACCAAGATCGACAACCTGGTCCAGATCGCCCACAACGTCCGCGTCGGACGCAACTGCGTGATGGCCTCACAGACGGGCATTTCCGGCTCGACGGTGGTGGGCGACGGCGCCCAGTTCGGCGGCCGCGCGGGCGTGGCCGACCACATCACCATCGGCGCCGGGGCGCGTCTGGCGGCGGGCTCGGGCGCCATGAAGGACGTGCCGCCGGGCGAAACCTGGGGCGGCATCCCAGCCAGGCCCATCCGGCAGTGGATGAAGGAAAGCGCCTGGCTGATGCGCAACGCCGGCCGCAAGGAGAGCAGGGGCGAATGAGCGAAGAGACCGACATCGCCATTGCGGAAATCCTGGAACGGATACCGCACCGCTATCCCTTCCTGCTGGTCGACCGGGCGCAGGACTACCGCGCCAACGAGTCCATCGTCGGCATCAAGAACGTCACCTTCAACGAACCCTTCTTCGCCGGCCACTTCCCCGACAACCCGGTGATGCCCGGCGTGCTGATCGTCGAGGCGATGGGCCAGACGGGCGCGGTCCTGATGTCGAAGTCGCTGGAGGTCGATCCGGCCGGCAAGACCATCTTCTTCATGTCCATCGACAACTGCCGCTTCCGCTCCCCGGTGCGGCCGGGCGACGTTCTGCGTATGGACGTAACCGTGGTCTTCCACCGCCGCGGCATCTTCAAGTTTTACGGCAAGGCCTCGGTGGACGGCAATCTGGCGGCCGAAGCCGACTTCGCCGCCATGCTGGTGGAGACGGGCTGATGGCCGAAATTCACCCCACCGCCATGGTCGCCAAGGGCGCCGAGCTGGCCGAAGGCGTCGTCATCGGGCCCTACTGTATCGTCGGTGGGGCGGTGAAGCTCGGTCGCAACGTGCGGCTGACCTCTCATGTGGTGGTCGAGGGCGTCACCGAGGTCGGCGACGACAGTGAGATCCACGCCTTCGCCAACATCGGCGGCCCGCCGCAGCACCTGGCGCACAAGGGCGAGCCGACGGAGCTGAAGATCGGGCCGCGCAACATCATCCGCGAGCACGTCACCATGCACACCGGCACCGCCCAGGGCCGGGGCGTGACCACGGTGGGGTCCGATGGCCTGCACATGGTCGGCAGCCACATCGCCCACGACTGCATCGTCGGCGACCACGTCGTGCTGGCCAAGGGCGCGACGCTGGGTGGTCACGTGGTCATGGGCGACTATGTGTTCATGGGCGGGCTGGCGGCCGTGCACCAGTTCAGCCGCGTGGGCCGCTACGCCTTCATCGGCGGTCTGGCGGCGGTGACCAAGGACGTGATTCCTTTCGGTTCGGTGTGGGGCAACCACGCCCACCTCGAGGGGCTGAACCTGGTCGGCCTCAAGCGCCGGGGTTTCCCGCGCGAGACCATCAGCGCCATGCGCTCGGCCTACCGCATGCTGATGGCCGACGAGGGCACCTTCCAGGAGCGGCTGGAGGACACTGCCCAGACCTTCGGCGAGGTGCCCGAGGTGATGGAGATCGTCGACTTCATCCGCAGCGAGGCCAACCGCCCGCTCTGCCTGCCCGAACGGGAGGTCTGAGGCGTTGCTCAAGCTCGGCCTCATAGCCGGGGGCGGCGCGCTGCCGGCGGAAGTCGCCGACCACTGCCGCCGCGCCGGCCGCGACTACTACGTCATCCGCCTGAAAGGCTTCGCCGACCCGGCGCTGGCCGAACATCCGGGCGAGGAGGTCGGGCTCGGCCAGCTCGGCAAGTGCTTCAAGGTGCTCAGGCGTGAAGGGTGCAAGGCGATCTGCTTCGCCGGCATCGTCAGCCGTCCCGACTTCGCGACGCTCGTTCCCGACATGCGCGGCATGGCCGCCTTGCCGGGCGTGATCGCCGCCGCCCGCAAGGGCGACGACGCCCTGCTGCGCGCCGTCGTCCGCGAGTTCGAGAAGGAAGGCTTCGCCGTCGAGGGAGCCCATGAAGTGCAGGGCGGCCTGACCCTGCCCGCCGGTCCACTCGGTCGCCATGCGCCTAAGGCCGAGCATCAGGCGGACATCGAGCGCGCCCTGCAGGTCGCCCGCGCCATCGGCGACCTCGACGTCGGGCAAGGGGCGGTGGTCTGCGACGGCCTGGTGCTGGCGGTGGAGGCGCAGGAGGGGACCGACGCCATGCTCCGCCGCGTCGCCGAGCTGCCGCTGGCCATCCGAGGATCGCCGGAGACGCCGAAGGGCGTGCTCGCCAAGGCCCCCAAGCCGATCCAGGAGACGCGCATCGACCTGCCGACGATCGGGCTCGGCACCGTCCAGCGCGCCGCCCGCGCGGGGCTGGCGGGAATCGTCGGCGAGGCGGGACGGATACTGGTGGTCGACCGCAAGGAGATGATCGCCATGGCCGACGAACTCGGCCTCTTCATCTACGGCGTGGAGCCGTGACACTCACCGTCATGCTGGTCGCCGCCGAGGCTTCCGGAGATGCGCTGGGCGCGAGCCTGGCCCAGGCGCTGAAGCGCCGACTGGGTGAGGGCGTCCGCTTCATCGGCGTCGGCGGCGAGAAGATGGCCGCGCAGGGCGTCGCGAGCCCCTTCGACATCTCCGAACTCTCGATCCTGGGCCTGTTCGAGGGCGTGAAAGCCTATCCGCGCGTGCTGCGCCGGGTGCGCGACACGGCCGAGGTCGCCCGCGCCGACAAGCCCGACGTGGCTGTGCTGATCGACTCCTGGGGCTTCACCCTGCGCGTGGCTAAGGCGCTGCGGCGGCTCTATCCCGACGTGCCGCTGATCAAGTACGTCGGGCCGCAGGTGTGGGCGACGCGGCCGGGGAGGGCGCGGGTGCTGGCGGGCGCCGTCGACCATCTGCTCGCCACCCAGCCAATGGACCCGCCGTTCTATGCGCCGCACGGCCTGCCGGTGACCTTCGTCGGCTCCCCCGCGCTCGCCCGCGACTTCTCGAACGCCGACCCGAAACGGCTGCGCAAGGCCATTGGCGCGGGCGCGAAGGACCAGATCCTGCTTGTCCTGCCGGGCAGCCGGCCGGCCGAGATCGCTAACGTGCTGCCGGCCTTCGAGGAGGCGGTGAACCTGCTCAAGGCCGAACGGCCGAAGCTGCAGGTCGTCGTCCCGGTCGCCGCCACCGTCGCCGACGCCGTGCGCGGCCGCGTCGCCGGCTGGCCACACCGCGCCCACATCATCGAGGACGACCAGCTGAAGGACGACGCCTTCGTCGCCGCCGACGTGGCGCTGGCCTGCTCAGGCACGGTGACGACCGAGCTGGCGCTGGCGGGCACGCCGGTGGTGGTCGGCTACCGTATCGGCAAGATCAGCCACTTCCTGCTCAAGCGGCTCATCCGCACGCCTTACATCACGCTCTTCAACATCGCCGCCGGCCGCTTCGTCGCGCCGGAGTTCGTGCAGCACGAATGCACCGGTGAAAACCTCGCCCGCGCCGTGGCCGAACGCCTCGACGACTCGAGCTTGCGAGCCCGCCAGGTGGCCGAGCAGAATGCCGCGCTGGAGCTCATGGGCCGGGGCCGCCGCGACCCGTCGGAAGCCGCCGCCGACGCCGTACTCAAGGTTCTGGGTAGAGCCTGAATTGACGCGGGCCCGCGCAAGCGGGAGCGTGGCGCATGGACATCCAATTCCCCGAGGGCTTCGTCTGGGGCACGGCCAGCGCCGCCCATCAGGTCGAAGGAAACAACACCAACAACGACTGCTGGCTGCTGGAGCACGTCAAGCCATCGCTGTTCTGGGAGCCGTCGGGCGACGCCATCGACCAGTATCACCGCTTCGCCGACGATGTGGCGATCCTGAGTGGACTCGGTGTCCAGGCCTACCGCTTCTCCATCGAATGGGCGCGGATCGAACCGGAGGAGGGGCATTTCAGCCAGGCCGCGCTCGATCACTACCAGCGCTGCATCTATGCCTGCGTGGAGCGCGGCATCCAGCCGGTGCTGACCTTTCACCACTTCACCCAGCCGGTCTGGCAGGCTCGCAACGGCGGCATGATGGACCCGCGGTTTCCCGACCGCTTCGCTCGCTACTGCGAGTTCGCGACGCAGCTGCGTGACTATGGTACCGCCTGCACGATCAACGAGCTGAACCTGCCGATCGTGACCCGGCCGATGCTGCTCAGCCTGGCGGAAACGGAGAAGGGCGCGCAGCGCCTGGCGGCTGCGCAGGCGGCGTTGGGTGGCGATGTCGGCGCCTTCTTCCTCTACACGCCGCGCGAAGCGATCCTGACCAATGGGCTGGCGGCCCACGCGAAGGGTCGCGACGCCATCAAGTCCGTTCGGCCGGAGGTGAAGGTCGGCATCACGCTCTCCATCCAGGACGAGGCCGCCGAACCCGGGGCCGAGGAGGTCGCCGCCAAGGCCCGTGAGGATCGTTATGGAGAATGTCTGAATGCCGTGAAGGGCGACGACTTCATCGGCGTGCAGACCTACAACCGCAACGTCCACCGGGCCGACGGGACCCACGGCCCCGAGCCTGGCCATCCGCTGACGCCCATGGGTTACGAGGACCGGCCGCAGGCGCTGGCCGAGGTCTGCCGTTTCGTCTGGGAGCGGACGAAGACCCCGATCCTCGTCACAGAGAACGGCATCTCGACCGAGGACGACGCCCGCCGCTGCGCCTTCATCCGCGAGGCGTTGACGGAGCTGCGCCGAGCCATGGACGACGGCGTCGACATCGGCGGCTACTTCTACTGGTCCTGCTTCGATAACTTCGAATGGCTGTACGGCTACAGCCAGAAGTTCGGCCTGGTGGGTGTCGAGCGCACCACGCAGCAACGGCAGATCAAGCCGTCGGCGGTGTTATTCGGCGAGATTGCACGGCGAAACGCGATAGGGAGCTGACGATGGCCCGCTTGAAGACGCACGTTGAGCGCCACACGGTGTCGCGCATCGGCTGGTTGAGGGCCGCTGTGTTGGGCGCCAACGACGGTATCGTTTCCACGGCCAGCCTGATCGTCGGCGTCGCCGCGGCGAGTGCGACGCGCGGCGATGTCGTGGTGGCCGGGTTCGCCGGTCTCGTCGCCGGCGCCATGTCGATGGCCGCCGGCGAATACGTCTCCGTCAGTTCACAGGCCGACAGCGAGGCTGCCGACCTCGCTCGCGAGCGGGTGGAGCTCGCCACCGCGCCCGAGCAGGAACTGGAGGAGATGACGGCGATCTACGTCAATCGGGGGCTGGCGCCGGACCTTGCCCGTCAGGTCGCCGAGCAGCTCAACGCGGGCGATGCGCTCGCCGCCCACGCGCGCGATGAACTCGGGATCTTCGAGCACACCCAGGCCAGGCCCATTCAGGCGGCGTTGACGTCGGCGGCCACGTTCTCGGTCGGCGCCGCGCTGCCGCTGGCTGTCGTTCTGCTGTCGCCGATGTCGAGCATGATCGCGGCCGTCTCGGCTTCGGCCCTGGTATTCCTGGCGCTGCTCGGTTGGGTCGGCGCCAGGGCCGGCGGCGCGAACCCGTGGAAGCCGATCATCCGCGTCACCTTCTGGGGCGCTCTGGCGCTCGCGGCCACGGCCCTGATCGGAAAGATGTTTGGCGCGGTGGTCTAGCCGCGCTTTTCGATCGGCAGGAAGTCGCGCTGGACCGGGCCGGTGTAGAGCTGGCGCGGGCGGCCGATCTTACGGTGCGGGTCCTCGAACATCTCCTTCCACTGGCTGATCCAGCCGGCGGTGCGGGCGAGCGCGAAAAGGACGGTGAACATCGAGGCCGGGAAGCCCATCGCTCTGAGCGTGATGCCCGAATAGAAGTCGATGTTCGGATAGAGCTTGCGCTCGATGAAGTAGGGGTCGCTGAGCGCGATCTTCTCGAGCTCCATGGCCACGTGCAGCAGCGGGTCGTCGATGCCGAGTTCGTCGAGCACCTCGTGGCAGGTCTCCTGCATGACCTTCGCGCGCGGGTCGAAGTTCTTGTAGACCCGGTGGCCAAAGCCCATCAGCCGGTACTTGCGGTCCTTCACGCCCTGGACGTACTCGGGGATGCGGTCGACCGTGCCGATCTCCTCGAGCATCTCCAGCGCTTCTTGGTTCGCGCCGCCGTGGCTCGGGCCCCACAGGCAGGCGATGCCCGCCGCGATGCAGGCGAACGGGTGGGCGCCCGACGACCCGGCCAGCCGCACCGTCGAGGTCGAGGCGTTCTGCTCGTGGTCGGCGTGCAGGATGAAAATGCGGTCCATGGCCCGCGTCAGCACCGGGTTCGGCTTCCAGTCCTCGGCCGGCACGGCGAAGCACATGCGCAGGAAGTTCTCCGAGTAGGAGAGTTCGTTGCGCGGCGAAATGAACGGCTGGCCGATATGGTACTTGAAGGCGCGGGCCGCCAGCGTCGGCATCTTGGCGATCAGGCGATGGGCGCTGATCTCGCGTTCGCGCGGGTCGTCGACGTTGATGCTGTCGGCGTAGAAGGCCGAAAGCGCGCCGACCACACCGGTCATGATCGCCATCGGGTGCGCGTCGCGCCGGAAACCCTCGAAGAAGCGGTCGAACTGCGAGTGCACCATCGTGTGGTAGGTGATCACGTGCTCGAACTCGGCGAACTGATCGGCCGTCGGCAGTTCGCCGTGCAGCAGCAGGTAGCAGACCTCCAGGAAGCTCGACTTCTCGGCCAGCTGGTCGATGGGGTAGCCGCGGTGCAGCAGGATGCCCGCGTCGCCGTCGATGTAGGTGATCTTGCTCTCGCACGACGCCGTCGAGGTGAAGCCGGGGTCGAAGGTGAAGACGTCGGCGTCGCCGTAGAGCTTGCGCACGTCGAGCACGTCGGGGCCGACCGAGCCCTTGATCACCGGCAGTTCGTAGTCCTGCCCGCCGACGGTCAGCTTCGCGCTCTCACCCATGTCTCACCCTCTTCATACAGTCGTTCGTGCTTATAGCGCCTCAGACTGACGGCGAAAGCGCGTCAGCCAGCCGGGCCAGCGTTTCGTCGCGCCCAAGCGCGGCCATTGTGCGCCCAAGGTCAGGCGATGGCGACCCGCCAGTCAGGGCGCCCCGCAGCGGCGGGCCGATCTTGCCAAAGCCGATGCCCTCCGCCTCGACGAAGGCCTTGAGCAGGGTTTCGAGCCCTTCGGCGCTCCAGTCGTTCGCGCCATTGAGCTGCGCCTGCAGCCGCTTCAGCCGGTCCGTGGTCTCAGGACTGAGCAGCGAGCGCGTCTTGTCGTCCAGGGGCACGGGACGCTGGCGGAACAGGAAGGCGGCCTGGTCGGCCAGCTCGACGATGGTCTTGCCGCGCTCCTTGAGCAGGCCGATGGCGCCGTCCAGCCGGGCGCGAAGGTCGTCGCTCAGCGGTTCGCCGCGCTGATCGAGCACCTTGGCCACCAGCGCCGCCAGCCGGGTGTCCTCGGCCTGGCGGATGTAGTGGGCGTTGAGGTGGTTCAGCTTGTCCCAGTCGAGCCGCGCCGCCCCCTTGTTTGCGTCGGCGATGTCGAACCACTCGACGGCCTGCTTGTCGGAGAAGATCTCGTCGTCGCCGTGGCTCCAGCCGAGGCGGGCGAGGTAGTTGCGGAGCGCCTCGGGTAGGTAGCCCATGTCCTCGAACTCGCCGACCGCCTGCGCGCCGTGCCGTTTCGACAGCTTGGCGCCGTCGGGACCGTGGATCAGCGGAATGTGGGCGAAGCGCGGCACCGGCCACTTCAGCGCCTGATAGATCAGCGTCTGGCGGGCGGCGTTGTTGAGATGGTCGTCGCCGCGGATGACGTGGGTCACGCCCATGTCGTGGTCGTCCACCACGACCGCCAGGTTGTAGGTCGGCGCGCCGTCCGAGCGCAGCAGGATGAGGTCGTCTAGGTCGCGGTTCTTGAAGGCGACGCGGCCCTGCACGAGGTCCTCGATCACCGTCTCGCCGTCCTTGGGCCCGCGGAAGCGGACGACGTGCGGCTGGCTGACGTCGCCACCGGAGCGGTCGCGCCAGGGCGAGCGCAGGGCGTGGCCGGCCTTGTGCGCCTTTTCCCGCTCGGCGGCGGTTTCGTCCTGCGTCATCCAGCAGCGGTAGGCGCCGCCCTTGGACAGCAGTTCCTCGACCACCTGCTGATGGCGCTCGGCGCGGGTGTGCTGGAAGACCGGCTCGGCGTCGGCATTCAGGCCCAGCCAGTCCAGACCCTCGAGGATGACGTCGACGGCGGCCTTGGTGGAGCGCTCGCGGTCGGTGTCCTCGATGCGCAGCAGGAACTTGCCGCCGGTGTGGCGCGCATAAAGCCAGTTGAACAGCGCCGTGCGGGCGCCGCCTATATGCAGGTAGCCCGTGGGGGAGGGGGCGAAGCGGGTGACGACGCCTGAAGAGGTCTTTGCGGGTCGGGACATCGAACCTGGGGGAGGCGGAAAGGCGGCGCCTCTTAGCACGGCCTTTGCGCGGCTTCCTACCCTTGGCCGCGCGTGGGCGGAAGTCGTCACCCAGGGAGAGCGGTGGACGCTATGGTCGCCGGTGGCCTTCGGCTTTGGCGCGGCGCTCTACCTGAACCTGAAGACCGAGCCGCCGCTGTGGCCGGTGATGCTGGCCGTGGTGGCGTTCGGCGCGGCGGTCCTGCTGCTCCGGCGGCGTGTCGCAAGGCCCTTGCTGCTCATCCCGCTGCTCCTGCTGGCGTTCGGCGCGGCGGGCTTCGCAGCGGGCAAGCTGCGCACCGAAACCGTCCGCGCGCCGATCATGCCGGACAGCGATGCGGTCAGCCGTATCGACGGCTGGGTGATCGACGTCGCCAGCCCCGGCGCCGGGGGCGGGCGGTTGCTGATCGCGCCTGCGAGGATCGAAGGCCTCTCACCCGAGCAGATGCCTGAGCGGGTGCGTGTCACGGTCGGACCTGACGCGCTCGTTGGCCCCGGCTCGGCGGTGCGCCTCACCGCGATACTCGGGCCGCCGCCACCGCCAGCGAGTCCCGGCGCCTATGACTTCGGCCGTGATGCCTGGTTCGACCGGGTGGGCGGGGTCGGCTTCGCGCTGAAGCCGCCGGTGATGGTCGACGACGTGACCGTCGGTGAGGTGACCGAGGTCGAGCGCG
>CAMLRH010000055.1 GCA_946482375.1 uncultured Caulobacteraceae bacterium
CCGTGGCGTTGCGGCCGTACAGCGTTCCTTGCGGACCCCGCAGCACCTCGACCCGTTGCAGGTCATAAAATTCCTGCTCGAAGAACCGGTTACGGATGAAGGGCGTGTTGTTGAACGCGACCGCCACGGCTGGATCGGTCGTAGCTGAAATCGCCTGGGTGCCGATACCCCGAAGCTGGATCGAGTACGAACTGAAGTTCGTCTTCGTGAACGTCATGTTCGGGACCTGGGTGATCAGGTCCGGACCACCGGCGACCTGTGATCTCGTCAGGTCTTCCTGCGTGAACGCGCTGATGGCAATCGGCACGTCCTGGATGTCTTCCTCACGCTTCTGTGCGGTGACAACGAGAGTATCGACGGTCCCCTCAGCGCCGTCCCCCGCGGCGCTTCCGGACTGGGGGTCGGTGGCGCTCACGATCAGGAAGGTGTCGTCTTCGCGCTGGTAGGTCAGGCCGGTACCGGCGAGAAGCTGGCGCAGGGCCTGCTCGCGGTCGGCGACGCCGCTGACGCCGCCGGTGGTCTTGGCCCCGGCGAGTTCGGGCGAGAACATCACCTGGTGGCCCGACTGGCCGGCGAAGGTGTAGAGCGCGGTGGCCAGCGACTGGGCCGGGATGTTGATTTCAGCTTCCTGCGCCGCCGCGGCGCTGGCCCACAAGGTAACCGACGCCAGGGCGCTGCCGCACAACAGGCGCGCACGCGCGGTTTTGCTTCTTCGAGCCATACTATCCCCCCTGATTATTTCCGGACGTCTTCGCCCGCATTACCAAGGAGTCCCTTTTCGCCACGTCCCCTAGAATTATTTTCTCTATGGCCGCAGCGGCTCGAAATGCAGCGTGCCGGCGTCCTCCGACGCCACATAGGCATAGCGGTAGGCTTCCAGCGAGCGGGCGAAACCGCGCACGTCGCCGGGCTTGAAGGCGCCGCTGATCGGCCGCGCCGCCAGCGCCGGGTCCTCGATGACCATCTTCTTCTGGGAGTAGCGGTTCAGCTCGGCGACCACCCTCCCCAGCGGCTCGTCGTCGAAGATGAGCTGGCCGGACAACCAGCTCGTCTCGCGCGCTGTGTTGGCGCTGGTCAGCCGCCATTCGGAATTGTCCGGCGCGACGAGCTGCGAGCCCGCCAGCATCTCGGTCGCCTGCACCTCGCGAACGCCCGGCTCGGCGGCGGCGGGCCGAGCGGCCGGCGGGCCTTCGACGCGCACCTTGCCCTCGACCAGCACGACCTTCAGCCCCCGCCCCTCGACGCGCACGTCGAAGGCGGTGCCGAGCGCGGTCACGGTGCGGCCGGCCGCCGTCACCACAAAGGGATGGCGCCGGTCCTTCGCCACCTTGAAGTAAGCCTGGCCCTTGTCGAGGTAGACGAGCCGCCGCTCGCCGTCGGCGCGGGTGCGCACCGTTGTGTCGGTATTGAGCGTCACCACTGACCCGTCCGGCAGGGTAACGGTCGAGCGCTGGCCGACCTCGGTGCGGAAGGCCTGCGTCGCCAGCGGCTTTGGACCGGTGAACTGCTGGACGGCCAGAAGCCCGCCGCCGCCGAGCAGCGACAGCGCCAGCCCCGCGGCGATCGCCACGCGGATGCGGGCGCGCGCCGGCGTCTCGCGCCGCACGCGCGGGTCGTCAAACGCGGCCTTCGCCACCTCCCACCCCCGCTCGGCATCGGCATAGGCGATGCGATGCTCGACATCCTCCGCCAGCCAGGCGTCGAAGGCATGCCGTTCGGCGTCGCCGAGGTCAGCGGCGCGGTTGCGGGCGAACCAGTTGGCGGCTGTGCGGGCGGGATCGCTCATGGGCGCCTCCGCAGCCGCTTGGACAGGCGGTGGATGGCCTTGCCGATCAGGTATTCGACGCCCTTGGCCGAGATACCCATCTCCCGCCCGATGGCCTCATAGGTCAGGCCGTCGACGCGGTGCAGGAAGAAGGCGCGCGCGGTGCGGGGCGGCAGGCCGTTCAGCACCTTGACCGCCGCCTCGATCTCCTCGCGCGCGATCAGCACCCGCTCGGGCGAAACGTCGTCGGCGAGGTCGCGGACCTCCTCCAGCTGACCGCGGCGGTCCCAGTTCCAGGTCGCCCGACGGCTGCGGCGCGCCAGCACGTTGGCCGCGGTGCGGAACAGGTAGCCCTCGACGTTCTCGATCTCGGACGCGGCTCCCCTCGCCTGCAGCGCCAGGAAGACGTCCTGCACAAGGTCGTCGGCCTCGGCGGCGCTGACCTTCTTCATGAAGTAGCGGCGCAGCGCCGGCGCATAGTCGAGCAGCCACTGGCGCAGCTCCTCGTCGCGGCGGCGTGGGCCCGCCGCCTCGTCCAACTGTTCCACCGGCCGGTTTGGCGGAAACGCCATGCTGCAGCATACCCGAGCGGACGCAAACACGGCGCCCCTGAAGGGCAAGAGGCCGAAACGCGAAAAGTCCCTAGAACTTTTTTTCAGGGCGCAAGGAAAGAGGCGGCGGGGTGTCGGGCCCGCCGCCTCCAGCCGGTTCGAAGGGGGTCGAAACCGGGTCTAGAACTCCTTGCGGATCGACAGCCCGATCAGGCGCGGATCGAGGGTGAAGACGTTCGTCGTCAGACCCGTGTCATCCGAGTTGAGGAAGGCGTCGGTGATCGGCGTGTCGTCGAGGATGTTCTTGGCGTAGAGCTCGATCTTCAGCCCATCCTCGGGACGCTCGACCCAGACGCTGAGGTTGGCGTTCCACCAGCCGTGCAGCTTGTCATAGGGCTCGTAGTTGTAGACCCGGTGATAGGATTGGCTCTGCCAGTAGGCGTCGCCCCGGACGGTGGCGCGCCAGCCGTCGAGGATGTCCCAGCCGTACTGCGCGCCGACGTTGGCGGTCCAATGCGGGGCGTTGGGCAGTTCGTTGCCGCCGAGATCGGCGAGCAGGCCAGCCCCGCCGTTCAGTTCGGGATAGTTGGCCTGGTCGTAGGGTTCCTCGGTGACCGGATCGAGGATGCGCTCGCCGCTGAAGAGGCCGAATAGCCCACCGAGGCCGCCGCACATTTCCCAGAACTGGACGAGGTTGTCGTTGTTGGCGACCCAGTATTCGGCGACGCGCGTGGGAATGACGCAGTTGGACGGTAGCTGCATCCAAGGCTTCACCAGCGTGTAGTTCGGGTTCCCCTGCGTGCGGTTCATGATGTCGATGGAGGTCTCGCCGTCGGCGATCTCGGTATCGAGGTAGCCGAGGTTGGCGATGAGCTGAAGGTCCCGCGACGGCGTAAACATCATCTCGAACTCAAGACCCCAGGCGGTGGCGTCGAAGTTCTCATTCACCGCCGTGCGGTCGCGGATCTGGGAGACCTGATAGTCGGTGTAGGAATAGTAGAAGGCCGTGGCGTTGAACTGCAGGCCGCCGCCCAGCAGGGTGTTCTTGGTCCCGATCTGGTAGGCGTTGAGGAACTCCGGCTCAAAGGTGTCGCCGTACTCCACCGCGGTCAGCTGCAGGATCGGCAGCATCGTCGGGAAGTTCTCGAGGACCTGCTGGCCGTCCTCGTCCAGCAGGCCGGCGTCGATCAGCGCCTGGATATCGTCCGGTCCGGCAAAGCCGGGCCGTGGGGGATTGGCGCCACCACCCTTGTAACCGCGTGAGTAGGAGCCATAGACCAGCGTCTCGTCGGTGAAAGCCAGATCGGGCTTCCAGTCGAGCACAAGGCGGCCGGTCCATTCCTGCCAACCCTGGTCTATGGGGGCTTCTTCGGGGTAGCCCCTAGCCACGGTCCCGCCGCCCAAGATGGAGGGACCGAGAAGAAGCTGGCTTGGCGCCGGGGTGAAGTGCTTGCTGTCGTCTGTGTAGCGCAGCCCGGCCGTCAGCTTCACGTCTTCGCTGATGTTCCAGTAGAGTTCACCGAACGCCGCCCACGACTCCAGCTCGTAGGGGTTCTTGGACCGGAAGTAGTTGTGTCCTTCCCCGTTCATGCTCTCGAGCGGATTGGGGTCGATGTAGACGCAGGCCGACTGCGGGTCTTCCTGCGACACCGGGCCGGGGTTCGGAACGAAGAAGCCCCGCAGGAAACTGGAAAACGCGCAGACCGTCGGGTCGTAAACCCCGCCTACTGTGTTGTTGAACGGGCCGATCGACGACATGGCCGTCAGCAGGTTGAACATGATGTAGTAGTCGACCACCGTCTCGAACTTCGTGTAGTTCGCACCGACACTGAAGTTCAGCGGCCCGTCGAAGGATGACTGTAATCGAAGTTCCTGGCTGAACTGCTTTCCGTCCGCCGAGGCGATGTCGAAGCCGGCGATGGTGTCCGAACAGCCGATCTGCGGATCGCAGTAGATGCCGCCAGGCGCCAGGCCTCGGTACCGGCTGGGTCCACCCTGCTCGGGATCGAACGTGACGATGGCGTCCATCAGCGTGGACGTGTCGGTGAATACCGGGACGGTGTTGAAGCGATTGTAGTCCTGGAATGAGTAGGTCTTGTCCTCGTTGTACATCGTCTGCGACGAGATACTGAGCTCGGGTGTCAGGTCGAAGTCGACGTTGAGCTCGAGCAGGTCGGCGCTGGCCCGGTAGCGCGGGTCGCGAATGGAGGCGATCTCGCGCAGGTTTCGCGACTGGGTCATGCCGCCATACGGGTCCTGATCCCGAATGATCGTCTGCATAAGTTCGTCGCCGGGGAAGGCGCCAATCCCGGTGCCCAGGAACTCGCTGCCCTGAGACAGCGCCAAGGCGCCCAGGACGAAGTTGTAGGACAGACCGTTGGGCGTGCCGAAGGCCCCGTCGTCGTAGAGGCTGCCGGCCTTGCATCCCTGGCCAAACAGGGCGCGGCGCACGTGCTGGCCGGTGAGGGTTCCCGCCAGGATCGGAGTCTCGCCGATGGCCGCCGGGCCGTCGTCGCGATGGCACAGCTGCTTGCCGGTGCGCGAACGGTCGTCGTCCTCCTCGAACCGCTCCCAGATCAGGTTGCCGCGCAGGCGTTCCGTCGGCTCGAAGCCGAGCGTCACGCGCGCCGACCACAGGCTGCGGCCGTTCACGGCGTTGTCGGTGGCGGTGTTGAAATCGTAGCCCTGCCGGTCGGTCAGCGCCCCCGCGACCCGCAGGGCCAGCTTGTCGTTGACCAGCGGCACGTTGACCATCGCCGAGACGCGCTTGGTGTGGAAGTTGCCGACCTCGCCCTTCACCCAACCGTCGAAGTCGTTGAGGTCGGGCTTGGCGCTGATGACGTTGATGACGCCAGCGGTGGCGTTGCGGCCGTAGAGCGTGCCTTGCGGACCGCGCAGAACCTCGACCCGCTCAAGGTCGAAATACTCCTGCTCGAACAGGCGGTTCTGGATGAGGCCGGTGTTGTTGAAGCTGACCGAGACCCCGGGGTCGGTCGTCGCCGACACGGCCTTGGTGCCGATGCCGCGAATGCTGAAGTTGTAGCTGGTGAAGTTGTTCTTCGAGAAGGTGACGTTCGGGATCGCCTTCAACAGGTCGAAGCCGCCTTCGATCTTCTGCTGATCCAGCGTTTCCTGCGTGAACGCGCTGATGGCGATCGGCACGTCCTGGATGTCTTCTTCCCGCTTCTGGGCGGTGACGATCAGGGCATCGACGGTCCCGTCAGCGCCGTCCCCCTCGGCGCTTGCGGGCTGGGGGCCGGAGCCGCCTTCCTGGATGACGAACATGTTGGCGCGGCGGCTGAAGGTGAGTCCGGTTCCCGCCAGAAGTTGGCGAAGGGCGACCTCTTCATCGACTTCCGCGCTGACCGCGGATGAGGTTATCGACGGGGTGACGACGTCGGGCGTGAACATCACCTGGCGCCCAGTCTTCGTCCCGTATTCGTAGAGGGCGGAGGCGAGCGGTTGCGATGGAATACTTATCGGCTCCACATCCTGCGCGTAAGCCACGCCGGAACTGATAACCATGGCTACGAGAGCTGCGCTCAACAGCAGACGCGCGCGACTAGACTTGCAACGCATTGGCATTGCCTTCCCCCCTGTAATTGTCATGAGGCTCAAGGCCCCTGATTGGGAAGATGCGAAATCGGCAAAGACTGCCTATGTCGGCTCCTGAACTTTTTTCATTGCAGTGGAATTATCCGGATCTGCCCGCTGGGCTCTTCCTGAATGTCGGCCACCTTCGCGTCCCTCAGCGCCAGCGAGAAGGCCTGCACGTCGCCAGGCGTGTAGACGCCGCTGATCCTGCGCCCGGCCAGCCGCGCGTCGGCGAACACCATCTTGCGCGACGAATAGCGGTTCAGTTCGGCGACGACATCGCCCAGCGCCTCGTCATCGAAGATGAGTTGCCCCTGCAGCCAGCTCGTCTCCCGGACCGCGTCGATGGGCGTGACGCGCCAGTCGGCGTCGACGGAGGCGACCAGCTGCGAGCCCGCCGACATGTCCGTCGCGATCGGCGCGTCGGCGCCGGGAACGGGCTTTGCGTCCGACGCCGCGGTTTGGGCCTTGGCGAGCCGGGGCGCCTGCACCCTCACGCGCCCCTCGACCAGCACCACCTTGAACGCGCCGTTGTCGAGGCGGACCTCGAAAGCGGTGCCAAGCGCGGTAACGGTGCGCCCGCCGGCGGCGACCACGAAGGGGTGGCGTTTGTCCTTGGCGACCCGGAAGAAGGCCTGGCCCTTGTCGAGATAGACGACGCGCCGGTCGCGGTCGGCGACGGTGCGCACCCGCGTGTCGGTATTGAGCGTGACGGTCGACCCGTCCGGCAGGGTGACGGTCGCACGCTGACCGACCGCCGTGCTGAACGATTGTGTGGCGAGCGGCTTTGGCCCGCCGGCGCCGTTTACGACGGCCAGGCCGCCTGCCCCCAGCACAACGGCGACGACCCCCGCCGCCACGGCCCGTCGCGTCCACCGTGCGCGGTCGGTCGCGACAAGCGCCCACCGTCGTTTGGCGGCCATGCGCGGGTGGCTTTCGAGCTCGGCCGCCGCGCTCCAGAAGGCCTCGGTGGAGGCAAACAGCTCCCGATGCCTGGGGGACTCATCCAGCCAGGCCTCAAAGGCCTCGGCCTCCGTTGCGGAGAGCGGGCCGGCCTCGCAGCGCAGGACCCAGTCCATCGCTTCACTCTTCACCAGGTCGTCGTTTCGGGCCTGGATCATGGACGCCACTCCGACTGGTCGTAGAGCCGTTCGAAGGCCCGCTTGAGGAGGGCTTCCACCGCCTTTGCCGTGATGCCCATCCGCCGCCCCACCGCCTCGCGCGTCAGATGCTCGAAGCGATAGAGGATGAAGGCCTGCGCCGTGCGCGGCGGCAGCTCGTCGACCAGCGCCATAAGCCGCTCCAGCGCCTGCTTGCCGATGAGGATGCGCTCCGGCGAATGGGTGTCGGTCAGCCCGCCGACCTCGGCCGGGTCCTCCTGCCTCCCCCACGCCCAGGTCGCATGACGATGCCGCTGGCCCAGCACGCTGGCGGCCGTGCGGAAGAGGTAGCCTTCGACGTTCTCGATCTCGGTCGTGGCGCCACGGCCCTGCAGCCGCAGGAAGACTTCCTGGACCAGATCGTCGACATCCGCGGCCGCCGCGCGCCGCAGGAAATAGCGTCTCAGCGCCGGACCGTACTGCACCATCCAGGCATGCAGGTCGCCGCCGCCGGACCCGGGTCCGTCGGGCAGCGGATCCGCCACCGGAGGCTTGGGCGAAGACGCCATCTCCCCTGTCCGAATGGGCGCACACGCGCGCCCCTATTATGGAAGATGCGTCTGGGGGCGCTACCGCCTATGTCGGCGGGCGAAAAAAGTTGGGCGGCGGTTGAAGCCGCCGCCCAGTGACATCCGGTTCAGAGGGGACCGAAGCCGGAGGTGTTAGCCGCCGAAGCCGACGGAGAGTTTGAAGTAGGGTCCGTCGATGGTGCGGTCGGCGTCCTTGTGCTCGTCGTAGCCGGCGTCGAGGACGTCGAAGTAACGCTCCCAGCGGTAGCCGGCGCTCACCTTCAGGCGTTCGACCTCGTATGAAAGGCCCACCGTCACCGCCAGGACAGGCACTGTAGCAGACTTGCTGCGCGGGGCTGGAGCCGCGGGGGTGACTACCGTGTCGCCCACTTGGCGGGTGAAAAGCAGGTTATAGTAGAACGGACCGTCGAAATAGTATTCGCGTTCCTCGCCGCTGGCCGACGTCTTCTGCTTGCCGAAGAGCACCCCGCCTCCGAGCGACCAGTCGAGATCGGCATGAGCCGCCTCCTCATCGCCCAGAAGTCGTCTAGAGGCCTCCCACGACAGCATCGGGCCGACACCCTTGAACTCGCGGGAGGCGACAATCTCGGACTCATGCCGATGGTGGTGTGAATAATTGTAGAAGTAGGCATTATCGGCGGCGAGATCCCAATCGCCGATGCCCGTGAAATCAAACTCGGTGCGTGATTTGAGCCGAGCGTAGCGCAAGCCGGCGACAAGGCGAGACTTCAACCCGCCCAGGCCTACGTCGCGGCCGACAGCAAAATCGACGACCTGGTGTTCTTCGCGCGTGTGAACGGTTTCGTCGCTGTAGTTGATCCCTTCGTGCAGGAAGCCGACGTAACAGGTCGCCAGCTGGCCGAACCAGCAGCCGACATCGCCCACCTCCGAGGCCAGGAAGCGATGGCCCTGATTGGCCTCGCCCGAGCGCATGGCCCCCGAGATGCGCCAGCTCGAGCCGGGTACGGCGTAGGTCAGCTTCACCTCGCGACCATCCCCCCAATCGAGGTCGCGGTTCTGGCCGAGCGCGGGATCCAGCGTCGGCGCGAAGCCGTCGGAGAAGGATGGCCTGACTGGGCCATAGGGCGCATCCTGCCGCTGCGCCTGCCCTCCCAACTCCAGAGTGAACCGGTAAGGCTCACCGGGCTGGTGGGGCTTGCCGTTCCACCAGGGCGCTCCATTCCATTCCTTGGTGACCCGCAAACCATAGAGACGTGGCTCGGTCAGGAAGACGTTGGTGGTCAAGCCGGAGTCGTCGGAGTTCAGGAACGCGCCGGTGATGGAGTCTCGGTCGAAGACGTTTTTGACGTAGGCCATCACCTTCCAGCCGGCCTCTTCGTTCGTGAAGATCGCCGCCAAGTTTACGTTGGTATAGGCCTTCAGCTTGTCATAGCCTTCCATGTTGAAGATCCGCGTCCACGCCTCCGACTGGTAGTAGAGGTCGGTATGCAGGGTCGCGAGCCAGTCGTTCGGCAGAGGGATCGTGTAGTCCGCCGTGACGGTGGCCGTGAAATTCGGCGCGTTCGGCAGTTCGTTGCCGCCCAATTCCTTGTCGAAGCCTTCGCCGTTGTTGGGGGCGGTCTTCGGGTCCCAGCCGGGATAGTCCGGACGGAGGTCAACATCGCCCGTGCCGGGTGGAGGATTGGCCATGTATGGCTGCCTCGTAACCGGATCGAGGCCCAGCACATAAGCCAGTTCACACCCGGCGGGCCCGCCTCCACTGGGATTGCCAAGATTGACCAGGTCGGTCGGCGCGTCGTCAGCCCCGACGTAGAGCCAGGCTGGCAGGATGCAATTGGATGCGAAGGTCGGGAAGGGCTTGACCACTACCCAGCCCTCATGGCCAGCCGTGCGATCCATGAGGTCGACGGCCTTCTCGCCGTCAGCTACCCGCGTACCTTCATAGCCACCCTTGAAGCCAAGGCGCAGGTTCTCCAGCGGTCGCCAATCGGCTTCGATTTCCAGACCCCAAACATCAGCGTCGAAATTGAGGTTGACCGCTGAGCGGTTGACGATCTGGGATATCTGGTAGCCCGTATAATCATAGTAGAAAGCCGCAGCGTTGACGGTCAATCGACCGTCGAGGAGTCTGTTCTTGGCCCCAATCTCGAAAGCGTCAACGAATTCCGGCTCGAACGTCCTGGGGTGCGTGATCGAGTTTGCGACCACAGCCGCCCCCAAGGGCCCTCCCGGAGAGTACATCACCGGACCCGCAGGGGGCGGATTGGCTCCGCCCGCTTTGTAGCCATGGGCGTAAGAGGCGTAGAATAGCGTCTCGTCGGTGAGGGAAAGGTTGGGCTTCCAATCGACTGTCAAGCGGCCGGTGGGCTCGCGCCATTCCTGTTCGATCACATCAGTGACCGGATACCCCACTGAATCTCCCCCAAGAATCCAGCTTGGGATCCGCGGCGCCTCTTTCTTGTCTACTGTCCAGCGTAGGCCGGCGGTCAGCTTCAGGTTGTCTGCAAGCTGGTAGTAGGCTTCGCCGAACACCGCATATGAGATCAGTTTGTATGGGTTGCGGCTCAGAAAATAGTTGTGCCCCAGATCGTTGAGCTGGCCGATAGGGTTGGGATCGAGATAGCTGCAGCCGTTCACCGTCTGGATCACGCGATAGTCGGGCGGAGTCGGTCCATTCGGAAGACAATGATGGTTGTCGTCGCCGAGGAAGTAAGGAGTATTGCCTAGACGAGCGCCGTTCGAAATTGCCGCGATCAGGCTTAGGCTATTGATGAAGACGTAATATTTATCCTCGGTATCATACCGCAGGAAATTGACACCCAGACTAAAATTGAATGCGCCGTCAAAATCGGAGCCTAGGCGGAACTCCTGGCTAAAATGACGAGATTTCGCCTCCGACAGATCTACCGCCACGAGGCGATCTGCGCAGCCGATCTGCGGGTCGCAGAAAATTCCCCCGTTCGGCCCTGACGTTAAAACGTCTTGGCGAAGAGAAACCGAATTCAACCACGCTCCCGGCGCGGTGTTGAAGCGGTTGTAGTCCTGTGTGGAGAACACGACGTCACGGCTGTAGGCCGTTTCCGAGGTGAGTGTCAGCCCCTCGGTGACGTCGATATCCAGCTGCAGTTCGGCCAGGTCGCTCTTGGCGCGATATCCGGGGTCAACTGTTGACTCGATGACGCGCAGGTCGTGCGACTGGAACCGACTAACGTAGGGATCGGTCAAGGCGATCGGCAGACCGATAGAGCCGAGCGGGAGGTAGTATGCGAGCGACAGCCCGTTCGGCGTGCCGAAGGAGTCTGGCGAATAAAGCGATTCCGGCGCGCAGCCCTGGCTGAAAGTCGCCTGAAGGCCGGTGAATAGTGAGCCGCCTTGGCCGGTGTCGTACATCTGCTGAAAGTGCGTGATGGGGAACACCCGAAGTTCGCCATCGGGCATGGTGGCGGTGAACTCAGTCACCTCGTCGGTTTTGCACAACTGCTTGCCGCTGCGGAGGCGGTCGTCGTCTTCTTCAAAGTGCTCCCAGATCAAGTTGACATCGATAGCGTCGCTGGGCGCGATGCGCAGCGACAGCCGAGTCGACCACAGGTCCCGGCCGTCGATCGGATTACCGGTGATCTCGTTAGTCGCGTAGCCGTCTCGCTTGGTCCAGGCGCCGGCCAGGCGGAGAGCGGCGACATCCTCGACGAGGGGAACGTTGACCATGCCTTCGATGCGGGTCGAGTTGAAGTTGGCCACATCGGCCGAGGCCCTGGCCTCGTAGCTGAACACCGGCTTGGCCGAGATGATGTTCACCACCCCTGCCGTCGCGTTGCGGCCGTACAGCGTGCCCTGCGGCCCGCGCAGCACCTCGACCCGCTGCAGGTCGTAGAATTCCTGCTCGAAGAAGCGGTTACGAACGAACGGGGTGTTGTTGAA
>CAMLRH010000056.1 GCA_946482375.1 uncultured Caulobacteraceae bacterium
GGCCTCGTCGGCATGGACGCCGCGGCGTTCGAAATAGCGCATCAGGGCCGGCCTCAGCTCGCGCGACAGGGCCGCGACCGCCGCCTGGTCCGCCTCCCGTCCCACCGCCGATCTCGCCTGCCCCATCGCCTGCGCACGAGCCCCGAGGCGCAATGCCCCGCCTACAGGAACGCACCCCGGCAGGGAATCCTCAAGGCCGGCGGCAAAAAAGATGAGGCGGCGACGCCCCCCGGCATCGCCGCCCCAGTGTGTCCGGTTCAGAGGGGTTTCGAAACCGGAGGCCTAACCGCCAAAGCCGACGGAGAGCCGGAAGTACGGGCCCTGAATGGTGCGGTCGTACCGTTTCGCTTCATCGAAACCCCCGTCGATGGCGTCGAAGAAGCGGTCGTAGCTGTAGCCGGTGGAGACCTTGATGCGGTCGATCTCGTAAGAGAGGCCGAGTTCCAAAGTCAGGTTGGGAACCGTCACATCATCCTCACGACTGCGCGGAATTGCTTCGTCGTAGCGGACGGTCTCGGTGCTGTATTTCAAGCCCTCGCTCTGGGTGTAAATCGCATAGCGCTCCTCGCGGCTCTCGTTCGTCTGCTTACCGAACAGAACCCCACCGCCGATCTTCCAGTCTAGGTCGACATGGCCGGCGCGCTCACCTTCCCACAGGCGTCCCTGTGCTTCCCATGAAACTGCAGGCCCCGCACCTTCGAAGTCGCGGCTGCTGTCGATTTCGGTGAGAAAATGCGTCCAGTGCTGCGTGCCGTACTTAGTGCCAATCGCCGTCGGAAACACACTGTCGGGGATGCCGTCCATCCCGACATGAGATGTCGACGCGAAGCTGGCATAGCGCAGGCCGGCGGCCAGAACCGACCTGGCGTCATTGCCCCAGGCGCCCAGCCCGACGTCCTTGCCGACCATGAATTCGGCCACCGCGTATTCTTCGTGGTCGCGCACCGCGGTGATCACATGGTTGTCGCGCTGCAGGTATTGGCCGGTGTTGGCGTTGACCGCCCCGGGAACCTCCTCGTAGGCGCCCCCCCGGAAGCTGCCGTTGGTCCGGCCCCAGCGGTAAGCCCCCGCGACCTGCCAGCCGTTAGCCGGCGCAAGGGTCAGCTTGACGTCGCGGATGTCACCCCAATCAAGGTCCTCCTTCTGCACCGCGGGAGAGGCGGCCAGCCTTTCGGGAACCCAGGGGTTGTACATTTCCACGTCGCCGTCGAGGCGGCTGACCTGCCCGCCAAGCTGGACCCAAAGCGGATAGGCCCCGCTGCCGCCAATAACACCGCCAAGCCATGGCGCATCGGACCAAGCCTTGGTGACACGAAGGCCGTAGAGGCGCGGTTCGACCAGGAAGACGTTGGTGGTGAGGCCCGAGTCGTCGGAGTTGAGGAAAGCGCCCGTCAGGGCGTCTTCGTCGAGGACGTTCTTGACGTAGGCCATCACCTTCCAGCCGCGCTCTTCGTTCTCGAAGATGGCGGCCAGGTTGACGGTGTAGAACTCATCCAGGCGATTGTATTCGTGGTCGTTGAATACCCGCCACCAGCTGTCCGACTGCCAGTGAATGTCTCCGTGGAGGGTCGCAAGCCATTCGCCGGCCAGTGGCAGGGTGTAATCCGCCGAGAGCGTGGCCGTGTAGTCAGGCGCATTCGGCAACTCATTGCCGCCGAGTTGCTTGGAAACGCCACGGCCCTGATTGGGCACGGTGTCGGGATCGAAACCGGGAGGCGGCGGAATGCTGCCGTGCGAGTCGTCCCAGATAACGCCGTAGTAGAGGTCGAGGCACAGTCCGCTGTAGATGCCCCCGAGTTGGACGTCGCCTCCCTGCGTGGCGATATCCGTCGGCACGATGCAGTTGGACGGCACCGAAGGGAACGGCCGGTAGACGACGTAGTCGGGATCGCCGGCCGAACGGTCCATCAGGTCGATGGCCGTTTCACCGTCGGCGATGCGGGTGCCGTTGTAACCGCCCTTGAAGGCGACTTTCAGGTTCTCGAGCGGCCGCCAGTCAGCCTCGATTTCCAGCCCCCAGACCTCGGCGTCGTAGTTGGAGTTGATCGCCGATCGGTTGCGGATCTCGGAGACCTGGTAGCCCTGATAGTCGTAGTAGAAGCCGGTCAGGTTCAACGTCACCGCGCCGTCGAACAGCGTGTTCTTGGTCCCGATCTCGAAAGCATCGAGGAACTCGGCCTCGAAGGTGTCAGGGATCAGTTCGGCCCCGCCGATACCGCCGTAGGAGGCGAAGACGGGAGGCGGCGGGTTGGTCCCGCCGGCCTTGTAGCCGTGAGCGTAGGAGGCATAGACCAACGTCTCGTCGGTGAAGGAGAGCTCCGGCTTCCAGTCCACGGCGAGGCGCCCTGTGGGCTCCTTCCACTCCTGGAAGATGGTCTGCAGCGTGGCGTAGGGACCTCTCGTCCCGTTCCCCGCCAGCAGCCAGCTCGGAATCTGCGGGGCGGTTTTGCGATCGACGGTGAACCGCAGCCCGGCCGTGAGCTTCAACGCATCGGTGACGTTGTAATAGGCTTCGCCGAAGAGGGCGTAGGAGACCAGCTTGTAGGGGTTCTTCGACAGAAAGTAGTTGTGGCCCATGTCGTTGAGCGACCCGATCGGATTAGGGTCGAGATAGACCCCGCCGACATCGTACGGACGGCGAGCATCGGGATCAGGCGTGACTCCGGGCAGTCCCCGTGGGTCGTTCAGCCTCACGAGGTCGGCTGGAATATTGAACATGCTGTAGGGCGACGAGAAACCATAGTCCGCCCAAAGTGAGAGGGTATTGATGAAGACGTAGTATTTGTTCTCCGCGTCTAGCCGCGTGTAATTGGCGCCAAGGCTGAAGTTGAACGCGCCGCCGAAGTCCGATCCCACACGGAATTCCTGGCTGAACTGGCGAGAATCCGATGTCGAAAGGTCGACCAGCAGAAGCCGGTCAGAGCAACCTAGCTGCGGATCGCAGTACACGCCCTTCTCGTCGATGATGACGGTATCTTCGCCCCTAGCGAAGTTGTTGGTGGCGTTCGGCCGGAAGCCGCCGGGCGTACTGGTGAAGCGATTGAAGTCCTGCAGCGAAAATTGCCGGTCGGCGGCGTAGGCGGTTTCCGAGGTCAGAGTCAGGCCGTTGCTCAGATCGACTGAGACCTGCAATTCCGCGATATCGGCCTTGGCCCAGTACTCCGGTTCGACGCTCGACTCGATCACCCTCAGGTCACGCGATTGGAATGCGCTGAGGTAAGGGTCCACACCGTTGACGAGCGGCAGACCAATCCCTGTCAGCGGTCGGAAGTATGGCAACGAGTGACCGTTGGGCGTCTGGAAGGCCTCGGGCGAATAGAGCGACACTCGCTCACAGCCCTGCGAGACGTATCGCTGGACGTTGTAATCGTTAGGGTCGACGGCGACTGTGCCGACTTGCGTGGGCCTATGCGTCTTGCATAGCTGCTTCCCCGAACGCAGGCGGTCATCGCTCTCCTCGAAGTGTTCCCAGATCAGGTTGGCGTCGATGTTGTCGGTAGGCGCGAAGCGCAGGGAGAGCCGCGTCGACCAAAGATCGCGGCCGTCGATCTGGGCGCCGGTAAGTTGGTTGGTGACGTAGCCGTCGCGCTTGGTCCACGCGCCCGCCAGACGTAGCGCGACGACGTCCTCCACCAGCGGGATATTGACCATCCCCTCCAGGCGGGTGGAGTTGAAATTGGCGACGTCCGCGGAGAGTTTCGCTTCGGTCGTGAACTTCGGCTTCGCCGAGATGATGTTGACGACGCCCGCCGTCGCGTTACGCCCGTAGAGGGTGCCTTGCGGACCGCGCAGCACTTCCAGCCGCTCCAGATCGTAAAACTCCTGCTCGAAGAAGCGGTTGTGAACGAACGGCGTGTTGTTGAAGGCCACCGCCACGGCGGGGTCGGTGGTCGCCGACACGGCCTGCGTCCCGATCCCGCGAATCTGGATCGAGTAGGAGCTGAAGTTCGTCTTGGTGAAGCTGAAGTTCGGGACCTGGGTGTAGAGGTCCGGACCGCCGGCGACCTGCGACCGCTCCAGCGCTTCCTGGCTGAACGCCGAGATGGCGATCGGCACGTCCTGGATATCCTCTTCCCGCTTTTGCGCGGTGACGATCAGGACCTCAACCTCAGCGCCGTCCCCCGCGGCGCTTCCGGACTGGGGGGCGGTGGCGTCCACGATGACGAAGGTGTCGCCGGCGCGGCGGTAGCCGAGGCCCGTGCCTTGCAGGAGCTGGGCGAGGGCGACTTCGGGGTCGGCCTCGCCGCGCATGCCCGGCGACAGTTTTTCGACCGCCATTTCGGATTTGAACAGGACGGGATGCGCGCTCTGCTCGGAGAAGGCGTTCAGAGCCGTGTTCAGCGATTGCGGCTGAATATTGAAACTGGCGTCGTCGGCCCAGGCCGCGCCCCCGCTGACCAAGGCAATCACTGCGGCGCTGCTGAGCAGCCGCGCGTAACGCGTCCGAGACATCTTCGCTCCCCCTGTTTTTATCGGGAGCATTACGCCCCCAATATTACAGGAGCGCCGATTTCAACTAAACCCGGCACACCCCACTCAACTTTTTTCATCGCCGGCCATGGCCAGCCGTACGACGCCGTCGCGCGGCGCGGCCACGGGCTCGATATCGTAGATTTTCACCGCCTTCAGGAAGGCGTCGAGGTCGCCGGCCTTGAACCGCCCGCTCACCGGCATGGCGGCCAGCGCCGGGTCCTCCAGCATGATTTTCGTGTCCGAATAGCGGGCGAGCTCGACCACCACCTGGCCCAACGGTTCGTTCTCGAATTTCAGCCAGCCGGTCAGCCAGGCGGTTTCGCGTTCGGTGTCGGCGCGCTCGACCGTCCAGCGGCCGGCGTCGCTGGCGACGAGCTGGCTGCCGGCGACCATTTCGGTGGCCTGGATTGCGGGCGCCGTCGGCAGGCGCGCGGCGGCCGGCAGGGGCGCCTCCACCCTCACCTTCCCTTCCACCAGCGTCACCTCGAACCGCCCGTTCTCGGCGCGCACGTCGAAGGCGGTGCCGAGCGCGGTCACCTTGCGGCCCGCGGCGTGGACCACGAACGGGTGCGCCCGATCCTTCGCCACCTTGAAGTAGGCCTGGCCGCGATCGAGGTAGATGAGCCGCCGCTCTCCGTCGGCCCGGGTACGCAGGACCGTGCCGGTGTTCAGCGTCACCACCGATCCGTCCGGCAGGGTCACCGTCGAGCGCTGGCCGACCTCGGTGCGGAAGGTCTGGTTGGGCAGTTCGTGCGAGCGGAACAGGTTGAGCTGCATGCCGCCGAGCACGCCTGCGCCCAGCACGGCCGCCACGGCCAGCCCCGCCGCCATCCGCCGCCACGCCGGCGCCGGGCGCCGCCGCGCCTCCGCCCGCATGGCCAGGATCTCCGGCGCGTCCCGCGTCTCGCCAAAGCCGCCCCACACCGCCTCAACCGCCTCGAAAGCCAGCCGGTGGCGCAGGTCGGCGTCCAGCCACTCCTGGAGCGCCGCGGCCTCCTCCGGCGTCATCTCGCCGGAGCGCTGGCGAGCGAACCAGGCGGTGGCCTGGCCCTCGATGCTCTCGACCACTTCAGGCATGGGCGTACTCATCGCGCCGCTCCCATCTGGGCCAGCACGCGGTCGAGGGTGCGCTTGATGTGGCTCTCCACCGAGCGGACCGACAGGCCCATATGGGCGGCGATCTCGCCGTAGCTCATCTCCTCGAAGCGGTGGAGGATGAAGGCCTGCGCCGCGCGCGGCGGGACGGTGCGCAGGCTGGCGATCAGCCGGGCCAGCGTGTCCTTGGCGATCAGCGCCCGTTCCGGCGACAGCTCGTCGATCAGCGCCTCGAGCGCCGACAGGTCGTCCAACGGTTTCAGCCGGTCGGACCCCGCGCGACGGGCCATCACATTGGCCGCAACCCGGAAGACATAGCGCCCGACATGCTCGATGCCGTCGGCGCCGCCCCGCACCTGCATGGCGACGAATACGTCCTGGACCAGGTCCTCGGCTTCGGTCGCCCCGACCTTCTTGCGGAAGTAGGCGCGCAGCGCCGGCCCGTACTGCGCCATCCACGCGGGCGCCTCCCCCGGCGAGGCCGAAGGCGGGTTCGCGGCGGACGATGTCGGCGGCTGGCCCATCACTCGGCTTAAATCCTGCCCCTGCCTGATAAGAGCACGATTTTGGGCCGAGCCCTGCAGGGCCGACGCAGAAAAAATTGAGGCGGCGAGCGTGGGCTTGCTCGCCGCCTCAGTCGTCCGGTGTCAGAGGGGACCTAAGCCGGAGTACCTATCCGCCGAAGCCGACGGAGAGCTTGAAGTAGGGGCCGTCGATGGTGCGGTCGAAGGCCTTGCGCTCGCGATCGCCGCCGTCGATGGCATCGAAATAGCGCTCCCAGCGATAGCCGGCGTCGACCTTGAAGCGATCGACCTCGTAGGCGAGGCCAAGGCTGAGGTTGGCGGTCGGAACGGTGACGGACTTGGAGCGCTGGCGCTCGACTGGGATGCGTTCGCTGACCGGCGGCGGAAACGCGAAAGTGTTGTTGTAGCGGCTGATATAATAGTTCGAGAGGATGTCGCCGGTCAGATCGACCTTCTGCTTCCCGAACAGGACGCCGCCGCCCACCGTCCACGCGAGACTCAAGGTCCCGGTTTCCTGATCGCCGCGCAGACGTTGGGCCGCCTCCCAGGCGCCGACGGGCCCTACGCCCTCGAACTCACGCTCGGACGTCAGCGTCGCGTCGTACCAATGGTGGGTGGCAGAGGTTGGGCTATTGAAGAAGTCGTTCATAACCACCCAGTCGGGAATGCCGCGGACATTCATGTCCGTCCGCGATCTCAGGCGCACGTAGCCAAGCCCCGCCGAAAGGCTGGACCGGAAATCATCACTGCCCAGGCCGATGTCCCGACCTGCGGTAAAGTCCGCCATCACGTGGTCATCGCTTTGCGACGCATGTATCCACGACGAGTTGGTGGGGATGGTGTCGTATTTGTCTTCCACCGTACCGATGAACGGGTTTTGGCACAGGAACGTATTCCAACCGCAGACTTTTTCCTGGTCGGCGAGTTCTGAGTAGACCCCCGTATGCGCGCCTCCATTGGCCTTGCCGAATCTTACCCCTGCTGAAATGCGCCACGGCGTCCCCGCCGGCCGATAGGTCAGCCGGGCTTCGCCGCCGTCACCCCAGTCGAGGTCACGACCCTGAAGGTGGTCCGGCAGCAGGGTCGGCGTGAAGACGTCCAGCTCGTCGACCGACATGGGGTCGCTACTTCCGTCGGTCCGCAACGCCGAACCGCCGAGCGCGACCGTGATCGGGTAAGGTCCGTCGCGCCGGGCGCCGAACGAGCCCAGCAGCGGACCGCCGGTGAAGCTCTTGCTGACCCGCAGGCCATACAGACGTGGCTCGGTCAGGAAGACGTTGGTTGTCAGACCCGTGTCGTCGGAGTTCAGGAAGGCGCCGGTGATGCTGTCGCGGTCCAGCACGTTCTTGACGTAGGCCATGACGTTCCAGCCGGCGTCTTCGTTGGCGAAGATCGCCGCGACGTTGATGTTCGAATAGGCCTTGAGCTTGTCGTAGCCTTCCATGTTGAAAATCCGCGTCCAGGCCTCCGACTGGTAGTAGAGGTCGCTGTGCAGGGTCAGCAGCCACTCGTTCGGCAGCGGCACGGTGTAGTCCGCCGTCAGGGTCGCCGTGAAATGCGGCGCATTGGGCAGCTCTTTGCCGCTTAGGTCCTTGAAGAAGCCCTCGCCGTTGTTCGGCGCCGTCGCGGGGTCGAAGCCCTCATAGCCGGCCCAGATCGGCTCCAGTGGGAAGCGGTCCGGACTATTCGGGTCGAGCGGGGATCCGCGTACGGTGGGGTCGGGCACATAGGGGAGTTCCGTCACGGGATCGCGGCCAAGCTGGTAGGCCATGATGCAGGGGCCCGGGTTAGGGATCAGCCTGTTGGGCGGCACTTTGATCGTGCCGCCGTGGGTGACCACGTACACCGGCACGATGCAGTTTGACGGGATGGTCGGGAACGGCCGGGCGACAATCCAGTCGGGGTTGCCCGCCGTGCGGTCCATCAGGTCGATGGCCTGCATGCCGTCGGCGACCCGAGTGTTCTCGTAGCCCCCCTTGAAACCAAGGCGCAGATTTTCGAGCGGTCGCCAGTCGGCCTCGATCTCGAGTCCCCACACTTCAGCGTCGAAATTGAGGTTGCTCGCCGAGCGATCGACGATCTGGGATATCTGATATCCTTGGTAGTCGTAGTAGAAGCCGGTGACATTGAGGGTCACGCGACCATCGGCCAGCGTGTTCTTCGATCCAACCTCGAAGGCATCGACGTATTCGGCATCGAATGTACGCGGGTGCGCCAGCGACTTGCGCAACATGAAGTCCGCCCCCTGCGGCAGGTAGGTGACGATCGTCGCGGGCGGGGGGTTGGCGCCGCCGGCCTTATAGCCGTGCGCGTAGGACGCATAGAGCAGCGTATCGTCCGTGAAGGTGAGGTCGGGCTTCCAGTCGATGGCCAGGCGGCCCGTCGGCTCGCGCCACTCCTGCCGAACCACTTCAAAGACAGGGTAGCCGACGGTGCGTGGCGCCAGCAGCCAGCTCGGAACGATCGGGGCCTCCTTCTTGTCCACCGTCCAACGCAGGCCGGCGGTCACCTTCAGATTCTCCGCAATGTTATAGTAGGTCTCGCCGAACACGGCGTAGGAGATCAGCTTGTAAGGGTTCTTGCTCAGGAAGTAGTTGTGCCCCTCATCGTTCAAACTCTCCATAGGGTTGGGGTCGATATAGGTGCAGTTGCCAGTGAGAGCTATTCCCTGGATCTGGGCGGCGTCACCCTCTTGAAGGTAGTACATGCAATCGAGGTTGTCAGTGACGCCAGGAACCCAGGCGCTCGGCTGCGAGTTGAGGGGCTGGTTGGCGGCCGTCATCGTCAGCGTATTGATGAAGACATAGTACTTGTCTTCGGTGTCATAGCGCAGGAAGTTGCCGCCCAGACTGAAGTTGAACTGGCTATCGAAGTCCGACGACAGACGAAGCTCTTGCGAGAATTGCCGCGATTTGGCCGTCGACAGATCCGCCGCGAGCAGCCGGTCCGAACAGCCCAGTTGCGGATCGCAGAAAACGCCCCCTTCCTCAAACAGACTCTGCAGGCGCGACCCGAAGGTCGCGTTCTCCCGGAACGCGTGCGGTGCGGTCGTGAAGCGGTTGTAGTCCTGCATCGACCATAGCATATCGGTGCTGTAGGCGGTCTCCGACGCCATTGTCAGAGTATCGGTCAGGTCAAAGGATATTTGGAGTTCGGCCAGATCACTCTTTGCGCGGTAGACCGGATCGATCGTCGATTCGATCACCCGGAGGTCGCGCGATTGCGTGGCGTTGAGGTACGGATCGAGACCCGGGAAGACGGGGAGACCCAGCTGACTGAGCGGCAGGTAATACGGCAGGGAATAGCCGTTCGGCGTCTGGAAGGACTCGTCGGCGTACATCGAGGCCGCCACACATCCTTGGCTGTAGGTCGCACCTGGAGAGAGGAGAAGGTTGTTTCCAACCGGCGGCATGGGTATTCCGTCGATTTCCGCCTTCAGGTCCTTCTTGCAGAGCTGCTTGCCCGAGCGCAGGCGGTCGTCGTCTTCCTCGAAGTGCTCCCAGATCAGGTTGGCGTCGACCCGGTCGTTGGGTGAAAAACGCAAGGACAGGCGCGTCGACCACAGGTCGCGGCCGTCGATGGGGTTGCCGGTGAGTTCGTTGGTGGCGAAGCCGTCCCGCTTGGTCCACGCCCCGGCGAGACGCAGCGCCACGACGTCTTCCACGATCGGAATATTGACCATCCCCTCCACGCGCGTGGAGTTGTAGTTGGCGACGTCGCCGACAAGCTTGGCCTCGAAGTTGAACTTCGGCTTGGCCGAGATGACGTTGACCACGCCGGCGGTGGCGTTGCGGCCGTACAGCGTGCCCTGAGGCCCGCGCAGGACTTCGACCCGGGCGAGGTCGTAGAACTCCTGCTCGAAGAAGCGGTTGCGGACGAACGGCGTGTTGTTGAAGGCGACCGCAACTGCCGGATCGGTTGTCGCCGAAATCGCCTGGGTGCCGATACCCCGGATCTGGATCGAGTAGCTGGCGAAGTTGGTCTTCGTGAACGTCATGTTCGGGACCTGGGTCATCAGGTCCGGCCCGCCAGCGACTTGAGAACGCTCCAGCGCCTCCTGCGTGAACGCCGAAATGGCGATCGGCACGTCCTGGATATCTTCTTCCCGCTTCTGCGCGGTGACGATCAGCGCCTCGACAGTCCCGTCAGCGCCGTCCCCCGCGGCGCTTCCGGACTGGGGGTCGTTGGCGCTCACGATCAGGAAGGTTTCGCCTTCGCGGCGGTAGCCTAGGCCCGTGCCTTCCAGCAGGGTGTTGAGCGCCATCTCGGGGTCGGAGGCGTCCTTTACGCCGGCGGTCATTTTGCCGCCGGTCATGGTGGTGGTGTAGAGGATCGGCCAGGGGCTTTGGACGGCGAATTCGTTGAGCGCGTTGGTCAGCGGCTGCGCCGCTATATTGAATTTCGCGGACTCCTCGGCGACCGCGACGCCACCAGATCCCAATATCGCAAGCATAGCCGCGCCACACATCAAGCGCGCGTGCGTATTCCGGCTCCAGTTAGTCATGAGTCTTCCCCCTCGTTCTTGTCTGGACGCATGAACGTCCTGGGAGGTCAGACGGAGACTTTTCAAAACACCTCACCCGCTGTCCGCGGATTTTTTCAGTTCGATGCGATCGCGGGTTTCTTCGCCCACGCGCGCGATGCCGTAGGCCTCAATCGCACGGACGGATTCATCGACATCGTCGGTGCGGAAGCTGCCGCTGACCGGGTCGTCGGCCAGGTCCGGATCGGCAATGACGATGCGGCGGTCGGAATAGCGGTTGAGTTCCGCTACCACCCTGGCCAGCGGCTCGTCCTGGAAGACCAGCTTGTCGGTCATCCAGCTGGTTTCCTTCTCGGCATCGACCTCGCTGATGGCCCACGGCCGCCCGTCGGTGGCCTCCAGGCGCGATCCCGGCGCCAACTCCGTCGTTTGCACATAGCGCGAGAAGCGCCCGTCGCCGGCGCCGTTGATTGGCGCCTCCACCCTCACCGCGCCCTCGATCAGTGTCACCGCGATGCGGCCCTGGTCGACGCGCACGCCGAACTCGGTGCCGGTGGCTACCACCGTGCGCCCAGCGGCGCGGACCAGAAACGGCCGGCCGCGGTCCTTGGCGACCTTGAAGAAGGCCTGGCCCCGGTCCAGCTCCACCAGCCGCACCTTGCCGCCCTCGCGCGTGCGGATGGCGCTGTTGGTGTCGAGCGTCACGACCGTGCCGTCATCGAGCGTCACGGTCCGCCGCTCGCCTACGGCAGTTGCGAAATCCTGCGCAACGCTTCCCGCAAGATCGGCCTGCGTCGCCAGCGCTGTCGAGATCACC
>CAMLRH010000057.1 GCA_946482375.1 uncultured Caulobacteraceae bacterium
ACCTGGTCGGGGCCGAAGATGCGGGTTTCGTAGGCCGGGTTGGCGGCTTCCAGCGCCACCGAGGCCCCCTTGCGGCGCAGACGCTTGAGGGTGGCTTCCTCGCCCATGACCAGCGCCACGACGATCTCGCCGGAGTTGGCGGTCTGGGTGCGGCGGATGACCACGAAGTCGCCGTCGAGGATGCCGGCGTTGATCATCGAGTCGCCCTGCACCTCGAGGACGTAGTGCTCGCCCGCGCCCAGGATCGTCTCGGGCACCTGGATGCGGTCGCGCTCGTGCTGGATGGCCTCGATCGGCGTGCCGGCGGCGATCTTGCCCAGCACCGGCAGTTCGCGCACGTCGTTGGCGGCGATGGGGTCGGCGGCGCGGGTGCCCTCGACCACCTTGGGCTGGAAGGAGCCGCGCCCCTTGGGCGGCGCGGCGGCGGTCGCCTGCTGCGGCAGCTTCACGACTTCGAGCGCCCGGGCCCGGTGGGGTAGGCGCCGCAGGAAGCCGCGTTCCTCCAGCGCTGTGATCAGCCGGTGGATGCCCGACTTGGACGCCAGATCCAGCGCCTCCTTCATCTCGTCGAACGAGGGAGAGACGCCGCTCTCCTTGATCCGCTCATGGATGAACATGAGCAGTTCGTGCTGTTTGCGCGTGAGCATCGGCATCCTCGGAGCTGGGCGGAACAAACCGCCAACACTTTGGATGTTCTCTAGGTGTTCTTAGTTAATGTCAAGTTGATGCGAGAAGAGCCTTTGTGGCCCCCTCGACGTCGGCCTGCCGCATGAGGCTTTCGCCCACCAGCATGGCGCTGGCGCCGGCCCCTTCGAGCCGCGCGGCGTCGGCCGGCGTGAAGATGCCGGACTCGGTCACCAGCAGGGCGTTTTTGGGCGCTTTCGCCGAGAGACGCTCGGTCACGGCGAGATCGACGGTGAAGGTGCGCAGATCGCGGTTGTTGACGCCCACCAGCGTCGCCCCGAGCGCTCCGGCACGGTCCATTTCGGCCTCGTCGTGGACCTCGACCAGCGCATCCATACCGAACCGCGCGGCCTCCGAAATCAGGTCGGCGGCCAGCGAGTCGTCGATCATCGCCAGAATCACCAGAATCGCGTCGGCGCCCATCGCCCGCGATTCGGCGACCTGCCAGGGGTCGACCATGAAGTCCTTGCGGATGACGGGGAGGGCGGTCGCGTCGCGCGCGGCGGTCATGTAGCTGTCGGCGCCCTGGAAGCTCGGCCCGTCGGTCAGCACCGACAGGCAGGCCGCGCCGCCGCGTTCATAGGCCTTGGCCAGCGCCGGTGGGTCGAAGTCTTCGCGGATAAGCCCCTTGGATGGCGAAGCCTTCTTGATCTCGGCGATGAGGGCGAGCCGGCCCGGCGCATGCGCCCGCTCCAGCGCGGCGCGGAAGCCGCGGGGCGCGGACGCGGCCGAGACATCCACCTGCGGCCGCGCCGCCTTCCGCGCGGCGACATCCTCGCGCTTGTAGGTGGCGATCTTGGTCAGGATATCAGCCATTGGAGGCTTCGATCAGCTTGTCGAGCGCAACCTTCGCCGCGCCGCTGTCGATGGACTGCGCCGCCAGTTCGACGCCTTCCTTCAGTGTTTCGACGCGGTCGCCGACGAGGAAGCCGGCCGCGGCGTTGAGCAGGACGATGTCGCGGTAGGCGCCTTGCTCGCCATCGAGCAGCGCGCGCAGGGCCTTGGCGTTGTCCTCCGGCGCGCCGCCGGTCAGGTCGGCCAGCGCCGCACGCTTCAAGCCGACGGCTTCCGGCGTCACGCGGAAGAGGCGCACCGCGCCGTCCTTCCATTCGGCGACCTCGGTTTCGCCGGTCGTGGTGAGTTCGTCCATGCCCTCGCCGTGCACGGTCCAGGCCCGCTCGGCGCCCAGCGCGCCCAGGGCCCGGGCCAGCGGCTCGACGAAGCGGGAGGAGGGGACGCCGACGACCTGCCGCCTCGCGCCGGCGGGGTTGGTCAGGGGGCCGAGCAGGTTGAACATCGTGCGGAAGCCCAGCTCCGAGCGCACCGGCATGACGTGCTTCATGGCCGGATGGTGGTTCGGCGCGAACATGAAGCAGATACCAGCTTCGTCCAGCGAGCGCCGCTCCTGCTCGGGCGAGGCCATGACGTTGACGCCGAGCGCGCTCAGCACGTCCGACGAGCCCGACCGCGACGAGGCCGCCCGGCCGCCGTGCTTGGCGACCTTCAGCCCCCCGCCCGCGACCACAAAGCCCACGGCCGTCGAGATGTTCAGCGTATGCAGCCCGTCACCGCCGGTGCCGCAGACATCGACGACGTCGAAGGAATGCTCCAGCTTGGTCGAGGCCTTGCGCATGGCCCGCGCGCAGGCGGTCAGTTCGCCGACTGTCTCGCCGCGCATGCGCATGGCGGTGACGGCGGCGGCGATCTGCGCAGGCGTCGGCTCGCCGCGAAACACGGCTTCGAAGAAGGCCTCGGCGGCTTCCTCGTCCAGAGTCGCGCCGTCGGCCAGGCGCGCCAGCAGGGGCTTGAAGGCTTCGCTCATCAGGCGTCGGCGGTCCGCTTGACGCCCGCCAGATCGAGGAAGTTGGCGAGCAGCTGGTGGCCGCCCTCGGTGGCGATGCTCTCGGGATGGAACTGCACGCCGTAGACGGGCCGCGCCTTGTGCTGGAAGCCCATGATCTCGCCGTCGTCGGTCCAGGCGGTGACTTCCAGCTCGTCGGGCAGCGTCTCGCGGCTGACCGCCAGCGAGTGGTAGCGCGTCGCCGTGAACGGGTTCGGCAGGCCTTTGAACAGGCCCTTGCCCTCGTGATGAATCTCGCTGGTCTTGCCGTGCATGATCGCCTTGGCGCGGATCACGTCGCCGCCATAGGCCTGGCCGATGGCCTGGTGGCCGAGGCACACGCCCAGGATCGGCAGGTCCTCCGGCGCGCCGCGCAGCAGCGGCAGGCAGATGCCGGCCTCGTTCGGCGTGCACGGCCCCGGCGACAGCAGAACGGCTTCCGCGCCCAGCCCAAGCGCCTCCTGCACCGACAGGGCGTCGTTGCGGCGCACGACCGTCTCGCCCCCAAGCTCGTTCAGGTAGTGGACGAGGTTGTAGGTGAAGCTGTCGTAGTTATCGACCACCAGGATCATGGCGCGCTTCTAGCGCAGATCAGGCAAACCGCCACGCTTCTTCAGCGGCCCGTTTCAGCGCGCGGGACTTGTGCAGGGTCTCGTCGTACTCGGCGTCCGGGTCGCTGTCGGCAACCACACCGCCGCCGGCCTGGACGTACATCATGCCGTCCTTCACCAGCGCGGTGCGCAGAACGATGCAGGTGTCGACCGAGCCGTCGGCGCCGAAATACCCCACGGCGCCCGCATACGTCAGGCCGCGCTTTTCGATCTCGAGTTCGTCGATGATCTCCATGGCCCGCACCTTCGGCGCGCCCGACAGCGTGCCGGCGGGCAGGGCAGCCATCAGCACGTCGACCGGATCGAGACCCTCGGGCGCGTCGCCCTCGACGTTGGAGACGATGTGCATGACGTGGCTGTAGCGTTCGATGACGAAGCTGTCGGTGACGCGAACGCTGGGCTGGCGCGAGCCCGACGCCGGTTCGTTGCGGCCGTCTTCCCTCAGGCGGGCCACGCGGCCGACGTCGTTCCTGCCAAGGTCGAGCAGCATCAGGTGCTCGGCGCGCTCCTTCGGATCGGCCAGCAGCTCCTTCTCCAGCGCCGCGTCCTCCTCGGGCGTCGCGCCGCGCGGCCGGGTGCCGGCGATCGGGCGAATGGTGATCTTGCCGTCGCGCAGGCGGACCAGGATCTCCGGGCTCGACCCCACCAGCTGGAAGCCGCCGAAGTTCAGGAAGAAGAGGAAGGGCGAGGGGTTCGTCCGCCGCAGCGACCGGTAGAGCGCAAAGGAATCCAGCCCGAACGGCGCGCGGAAGCGGTGGCTCGGCACCACCTGGAAGATGTCGCCGGCGCCGATGTAGTCCTTCGCCCGCTCGACGATGCGGTGATAGTCGGCGCGGCTGACCGGCGTTTCGAACTCGGCCTGCTGGTGGCCGGTGCGGGGCGCGTCGTGCGCCAGCGGGCGGCGCAGGTCGGCCATCACCTCTTCCAGCCTGCGGCGCGCGGCCTCATAGGCGTCCTTCGCCGAAGCGGAGGAGGGGCGCACGGTCGTCACCAGGATGATCTCCTGGGCGATGGCGTCGAACACCGCCACGATCGACGGCCGGATCATCACCGCGTCGGGCAGGCCGAGCGGGTCGTCGTTGATGTTGGGCAGGCGTTCGGCCAGCCGGATCATGTCGTAGCCCAGCGCGCCGAACACGCCCGCGGCCATCGGCGGTAGGCCCTTCGGCAACTCCATCCGCGAACGAGCGACGAGATCGCGCAGGCTGTCCAGCGCGCCGCCGTCCTGCGGCGTGAACTCGCCCCGCGCGATGGCTTCGCCCTCGGCGATCTCGGCCGCGTCGCCCCGGCAGCGCCAGACGAGGTCCGGCTTCATGGCGACGATGGAGTAGCGGCCCCTCCAGGCGCCGCCCTCGACGCTCTCGAACAGGAAGGCGTAGGGGCGCGGGTGGGCGATCTTCAGGTAGGCGGAAACCGGCGTTTCCAGGTCGTCGACCAGCCGCGTCCAGACGACTTGCGGCCGTTTGGCGTCATAGGCGGCTGAGAAGGCGTCGAACGCCGGCTCCAGGCTCACTTTTCTTTCTCGGCGGTCTTGCCGTCGGCTTCGATCTCTTTGGGGTCGATGCCGAGCGCCATGCGGGCGCGGTCCAGGTTGGTCTTCGTCTTCAGCTTCAGCCGGGCGTAGGTCTCGGCCGAATCCCCGATCTGGCGGAACAGGTCCATGGTCAGCTGTCCCCGCTGGGGTTCGACGTACTGCGCCACCTGTTCGGCGCGGGCGGGACGCACGGTGTCGAGCTTCGCCACCGCGATGCCGAACGACGGGTTCTGGGCGGTGAAGACCTCGCCCGACTTGGCGCCGAAGGCCTTGATCAGGAAGTCGCGGCCAAGGGCGCTGTTGTCCTGCGCCCGGGCTCGGCTGATGTTCAGGCCCGAGGTCACCGTGGCGCCAGTGGAAGAGGCCACGGCGGCCATCGTCTCGCCCTTGCGGACGCGGGCGGCCAGGCCGTCGGCCTTGGCCTGCATGGCCTTGACCACCTCGCGCAGCATCCAGGCGCGCGCCAGGTTGTCCCGCACCTCGGCCAGCGGCGGCAGGGCGGCCGGGACGACGCGGTCGACGCGGACGGCGAAGTACTCGCCCTCGCCGCCTTCCTGGATATCGCTTTCGCCGCCCTGGGGCAGGTCGAAGGCGGTCTTGAGAATCTGCTCGGGCACGCCGCTGGGCTGGCCCTGCATGTTCTGGCCGGTCTGCGTCACCGGGCCGACCTGGATGGTCTGGGCCTCGGCCTTGGTCGCGGCTTCGGCCAGCGAGGCGCCGCCGGTGTGGGCGTCCTCATAGACTTGTGTCTGAGCGTAGACCTTCTCGGCGGCGGCGTCGGCGCGCAGCTCTTTCTCGATCTCGGGGCGGACCTGCTCCAGCGTCACGGTCTTGGCGGGCGTGACCTTCATGACCTTCACGACGGCCCAGCCCAGCTCGCCCTGGATCGGCGGGCTGACGGCGCCTTCCGGCAGCGAGAAGGCGGCCGCCGCCACCTTGCGGTCGACGATCGCCGTGCGCGGCTTGTCGGCATAGAGCACCGGCTCGACGCTGGCCGCCTTGGCGGCGGTCGCGATGTCGCCGCCGCCGGTCAGGGCCTGGGCGATGCGCTGGGCGGTCGGACCGTCCTTGGCCGGGATCTGGACGATGGTGCGCAGTTCCGGCGTCGACAGCGAGTCCTTGCGGAAGTCGAAGCGCTTCTGGACCTCGGCCGGATCGACCTTGATCGACGGCGCGGCGGCCGCGGCGCTGAAGCGCACGACGGTGAATTGCCGGAACTCCGGCCGAGTCAGCTGGGCCGCGTTCTCCTTCATGAAGGCCTGCAGCTGGGCGTCGGTCGGGCGCGGCGGCTCAGGGACCATGCTCGGGTTGATGACGAACCAGGTGAGGTCACGGCCTTCCAGGGCATAGGCGGCGCCGAGCGCGGCGTAGGCGCGGGGCGCGCGCAGGCCGGACGCCATGGCGGCGGAGACCTGCTGCTGGGCCATGTCGTCGCGCATGTAGCGTTCGAAGGTCGCGGGCGTCAGCTGCCGCTCGGCCAGCGCCCCGGCGTAGAGCTTCGCGTCGAACTTGCCGCTCACACGGTCGAAGAAGGCGGGGATCTGCTTGATCTGCTCGGCGATCTGGGTGTCGGAGACCCGCACGCCCATCTTGTGGAACAGCTCGGCCAGCGACTCGCGGTTGGCCAGTCCCTCCAGCACCTGCCGGTCGAGGCCGCGTTCCACGGCCATGTCGATCGGAATGGGCTGGCCGACCCGCTCCTCGGCCTGCGTCTTGTACTGGTCGAACTCGCGCTTGTAGTCGACGCTGGAGACCTGACGCGAGCCGGCCTGGACGACGGCGTCCCTGTTCATGCCGGTGAACACGTCGCCGATGCCGAACACCGCGAAGCTGATGATCAGCAGGCCGATCAGGATGGCGGCGAACCAGGACTTCACGATCCGGCGGATGAAGGAGATCACGGAAACTGCTTTCGCGGCTGGAAGCGCCCGAGCGGCGCCGTCCACGCCGTATAGTGGACGCCGCCTTGGCGCGGCAAGCGGCAGGGGGTGACAGCCGAGCCGTCATCGCTTAGCGCAGGGCGACCATTTGCTTAGAGAGAGCGCCTTGATCACGCCCCGTCCCCTTATCGCCGGAAACTGGAAGATGAACGGCCTGACCGCCGGCCTCGACGAGGCGAGGGCGGTGGCGGCGGTCGTCGACGAACAGGCGGTGGGCGCGCGGGTGGCGATCTGTCCGCCGGCGACCCTGATTCACCGCATGGCCGACCTGCTGGGCGGCTCGGCGGTCGCGGTCGGCGGCCAGGATTGTCGGGCGGAGGAAACGGGCGCCTTCACCGGCGATCTGTCGGCCGAGATGCTGGCCGACGCCGGCGCGACGCTGGTTATCCTCGGCCACTCCGAACGCCGGGCGGGTTACGGCGAAAGCGACGCGCTGGTGGCGGCCAAGGTGCAGGGCGCGCTGCGGGCGGGCCTCGAACCCATCGTCTGCGTCGGCGAGACCCTGCAACAGCGCGAGGCGGGCCAAACCATCGCCGTCGTCACCGGGCAGGTGAGGGGATCGCTGCCCACTGAGCTGGAAGGCCAGGCCTTCGCCATCGCCTATGAGCCCGTCTGGGCCATCGGCTCGGGCCTTACCGCCACCATCGAACAGATCGAGGAAGTTCACATCGCCATCCGCGCGACCCTGCGCGAGATGTTCGGTGAAGGCGGCGCGGCGGCCCCTGTCCTCTACGGCGGCTCGGTGAAGCCCTCGAACGCCGCCGAAATCCTGAAAGCCCGCGAAGTCGGCGGCGCGCTGGTCGGCGGGGCCTCATTGAAGGCGTCCGACTTCCTCACCATCATAGAGGCGGCGTAAGGCCGCTATGGCGCGCCCGGTCCTTTCCGTGTAGAGGGGCCGCTTCGATTTTTCGGGGACCCCATCCCACCCATGCTGCTCAGCATCCTGCTCACCATCCACATCATCGTGTGCATCGCGCTTATCGGCGTGGTGCTGCTGCAGCGTTCCGAGGGCGGGGCGCTCGGCATGGGCGGCGGGCCGACCGGCTTCATGACGGCGCGGGGCGCGGGCGACCTGCTGACGCGCACGACCTGGATCCTGTTCACGGTCTTCCTGCTGCTGAGCGTGGCCCTGACGCTGCTGGCCGGCCGCGAGCGCGGCGATTCCATCGTCGACCGCATCACCATCGACGCCGTCGACCCGGACAAGCTCTATGGTCCTCCGGCGACCAACACCGCGCCGGCCGAGCAAGCGCCCGAGCCGCTGACCGCGCCGACGCCCACCATCCGCACGCCGCTGACGTCGGCCACCAACGACACGACCTCGCCCGCAACGCCGACCCAGTAAGAGTCCACAAGGAAGTTGATGATCCGTCGGGATCGCCTGCCCGAATCAGGGCTAATCTGACCTCCCATGGCCCGGTACATCTTCATCACCGGCGGCGTGGTTTCCTCACTCGGAAAAGGCCTCGCTTCCGCCGCCCTTGGCGCGTTGCTGCAAGCCCGCGGCTACAAGGTCCGGCTGCGCAAGCTCGACCCCTATCTGAACGTCGATCCGGGGACGATGAGCCCCTATCAGCACGGCGAGGTCTTCGTGACCGACGACGGGGCCGAGACCGACCTCGACCTCGGCCACTACGAGCGCTTCACCGGCGTGTCGGCGACCAAGGCCGACAACATCACCACCGGCCAGATCTACAAGACGATCATCGAGAAGGAGCGGCGCGGGGACTATCTCGGCGCCACGGTCCAGGTGATCCCGCACGTCACCAACGAGATCAAACAGTTCGTCCTCTCCGATCCGGGCGAGGACGTCGATTTCGTGCTGGTCGAGATCGGCGGCACGGTCGGCGACATCGAGGGCCTGCCGTTCTTCGAGGCCATCCGCCAGCTGGGCAACGACCTGCCGCGTGGCGACACCTGCTACGTTCACCTGACGCTGTTGCCCTTCGTGAAGACGGCGGGCGAGCTCAAGACCAAGCCGACCCAGCACTCGGTGAAGGAGCTGCGCGGCATCGGCATCCAGCCCGACATCCTGCTCTGCCGCTCCGAGCAGCAGATCCCGCCGGACGAGAGGCGCAAGATCGGTTTGTTCTGCAACGTCCGCTCCAGCGCCGTGATTTCGGCGACCGACAGCGCCTCGATATACGCCGTGCCGCTCGACTACCATCGCGAGGGGCTGGATTCGGAAGTGCTGGCGGTGTTCGGCATCACCGACGCCCCCGAGCCCGACCTGTCGCGCTGGGAAGCCATCAACGACGTCCTGACCAACCCCGACGGTGAAGTCACCATCGCGGTCGTGGGCAAGTACACGGTCTTAAAAGACGCCTATAAGTCATTGATCGAAGCTCTTATTCACGGCGGGCTTGCGAACCGCGTGAAGGTCAATCTCGACTGGGTGGAGAGCGAAACCTTCGAAGCCGAGCCCGGCGCCGCGGCGGCGAGGCTCGAGGGCATTCACGGTATTCTCGTCCCCGGCGGCTTCGGCGAGCGCGGCTCCGAAGGAAAGATCCGCGCCGCCCAGTTCGCCCGCGAGCGCAACGTGCCCTATTTCGGCATCTGCTTCGGCATGCAGATGGCCGTCATCGAGGCCTTGCGGAACGTCGCCGGCGTGAAGGGCGCTTCGTCCACGGAGTTCGGCCCGGCCAAGGACCCGGTCGTCGGCCTGATGACCGAGTGGGTGCAGGGCAACGAGCGGGTCGAGCGCCGTGAGGGCGACGACCTCGGCGGCACCATGCGGCTCGGCGCCTACGACGCGGTCCTGACGCCGGGCTCGCGGGTTTCGGACATCTACGGCGGCACGACCCACATCAGCGAGCGCCACCGCCACCGCTACGAGGTCAACATCGGCTACTGTGACAGGCTGGAGACGACCGGGTTGCACCTCACCGGCCGCTCGCCGGACGGCGTCCTGCCGGAGATCGTCGAGCGCGACGACCACATCTGGTTCGTCGGCGTCCAGTTCCACCCCGAACTGAAGAGCCGCCCCTTCGCCCCGCACCCGCTCTTCGCCAGCTTCATCGCCGCCGCCAAGGAACAGAGCCGGCTGGTGTAGCGCCGCACCCTGTGACTAAGCTTTCCGGATATCCCCGGAGAGACCCCATGGCCGACGGTTCGCCCATCTGGAAAGACCCTGAGATCGCGGGCGTGCGCGCCCTGCTGGCAGGTTTCGCGACGCCGCCCGGCTCGCCCGAACCGACGTTCGAGATGCGCCGCTCGGGCATGGACGCGTTCGGCGAGATGAGCCCGCTGCCGGCCGGCGTCGCTAAGGCCGAGATCGACATGGACGGCGTCTCTGCCGAGCGCCTGACCCCGGCCGGCGCCGCCGAGGGCAGGGCGCTGCTCTACCTGCATGGCGGCGGCTACTGCATCGGCAGTCCCAAGAGCCACCGCGCCATCGCCGCACGCTTCGCCGATCAGGTGAAAGCCGTGACCTTCGTGCCCGACTACCGCCTCGCGCCCGAAGCGCCATATCCGGCGGCCGTCGATGACGCGCTCAAGGCCTACCGCTACCTGCTCGACGAGGGCTACGCGCCGCACCGCATCGCCATCGCGGGCGATTCCGCAGGCGGCGGCCTGACGCTGGCGACGGCGCTCGCCGCCCGGGATGCGGGTCTGCCCCAACCCGCCTGCCTGCTCCTGATCAGCCCCTGGGCCGACCTCGGCCACCACGGCCCGTCCTACGCGGCCATGGAGCCGACCGACCCGATGATCACGATCAGCGGCATCAAGCAGTACGCGCTGCACTATGGCGCGGGCGCCGACGTAAACCATCCGCACCTGTCGCCGGCCCGCGCCAACCTCACCGGCTTGCCGCCCATGCTGATCCACGTTGGCCAGCATGAGGTGCTGCTCTCCGACAGCCTGACGCTCGCCCAGACCGCCGGCCTGCACGGCGTCGAGGTCCGCCTCGAAGTGTGGCCCGAGATGATCCACGTCTGGCACGCCTTCCACGACATGCTGGGCGCCGCGCGCAAGGCCGTGACCCAGGCGTCGGAGTGGATGGCTGGGCGGCTGGGCTGATGTCCAACACGGCCATCCATCGCGCCGTGAGCGGATACCTGGAAACGCGCGGTCAGGAGCTGGTGAAACTCAGAGCCGCCCTGAACTGGAGAGTCTGGCTTGGTCGCGGCCTGAGCAACCGCGCGGTCGGTTTGAAGGCGACCGCCAGGAGTGCGGACGGGACCATCAGCGAGTATCTCTTCGCCTGGGACGGTGGCGGCGGCTTCGTCGGGCAGCGGAGCGGCTTGAAGCGGTATGCGCATGGGGCTTGGTTCGACGCCCGCTAGCGGTTGCTTCTCCAGCGCAATTGCGGCATACACCGCGCCTCTCGGCGGCCCTCACCGGCCGCCGCTTCCGTTTCACCGCCTGCGAGCAGAGTTACTCCGATGGCCGTTCCTAAAAGAAAAACCTCGCCCTCGCGGCGGAACATGCGCCGCTCGCACCATGCGCTGGGCGCCAACAGCTTCGTGGAAGACAAGGACACCGGCGAGCTGCGCCGTCCGCACCACATCGACCTGAAGACCGGCATGTACCGCGGCCGCCAGGTCCTGACGCCGAAGGAAGACTAGGTCTCCCTTCGAGCCTAAAAGTTAAAGCGCGCAGACGTCCGTCGGCGCGCTTTTTCATTCTGGGATTTGATGACCGATCTAGCACAGTTCCCTGGCGGTGCAGTGCGAGGCCGCCTGACCGTTAGTATCGCCAAGCCTCGTACTCAGGCCCGACGTGGCGATGACTCAGAGGCGAGAACTCGAAGAGCCATA
>CAMLRH010000058.1 GCA_946482375.1 uncultured Caulobacteraceae bacterium
TACGGTGCATTCACCTTCGAGCACACGCATTATCTCGAGACGCGGACATGGTCCGACGCCGAGGCGAGAAATCGCGAAGAGCACGAGGTCGTGGATTTCGCGGTTGGACGCGACTTTGGGCTCGGCGCCAGTCTGGACTCGACCCTGTCCGCGGGTATCCGCTCCGCCAGGTTCGACTCCACAACGAGCTGGGCGGCCAATGCGCAAAGCGACTGGGACATCCCCCAAGGCTGGGGTTCCGGCCACGCTGGCCCGCAGTATGAGTCGAGCATGACTCGACACCGGGCGACCTTGACGTCCACGCGAGAGTTCAGCGGCGCCGGGCCGGTACTTGCCTGGGAAGTCGCCATGGCGCTCTGGGGGGACGATCAGACTGGCCGGTTCCAGGTCGATTGGTCGATTGCCGCCGGCGTCCTGTACGGCGACCAGGAAACGACAGTGTCGGGGCAAGATCGCGCCGTGCTCCATCGAGGAAATTTGGCGAGCGCGTCGGAACCGATCTTCGGTGAGAAGTCGATCATCACCGGCTTCCTTCCGGTGGTCGACGACGATCCCACGCCGATCGACATCAGCCGCTCCGAAGACACCACCGTTCCGCTCCTCGACCTGTCACTGGGCCTCTCGTACGACGTGGGTCGCATCAAGCTCTCCACGGGCTACCGCTGGGAGCGCTATTTCGATGTGCTCGATGTGGGTCAGGACGAGGCGAAAGACGCCGACCGGACCATCGACGGTCCCTACTTCAAGCTTGCCGTCGGTTTCGGCGGCTAAGTCTCCGGCTTCGGGTCCCCTCTGAACCGGAAATCAACTGAGGCGGCGGTCTTTACCGCCGCCTCTTTTCTAGAACAGCCGCCGTAACCGCGCCGCCAACTCCGCCTCCCGGCGCACGTCGACCTTGGCGAAGATCTTCTTGATGTGGCTGCGGATCGTCTCCACCGAGGCGTCCCGTTCGGCGGCGATGGTTTCGCGGGACTCTCCGTCTGCCAGGCGCGCGGCAATGCGGGCCTCGACAGGGGTCAGGGTGAAGGCGCGGGCCAACAATCCCGGCAGGTCCTGCTCGCGCTGCGCATAGCCGCGGACGGCGATGAGCACACGCGGCTCGAAGCCGAAAGCGTAGTCGCGGCTCGGCAGCGCCACGACGTCGAGCACCTCCACGGCGGAGGGCGTGTCGCTGTGGCGGACAACGATGGTGCTGTGGGCGAGGCGCCCCGGCATCGCGCCCGCGCCCGCGGCGGCGATGGCCCCCTCCAGCGCCCGGGCGTCCTCGGGGCGGCGCGCGCCCAGCCGGCCGTAAGTGAGGCGAAGCGCGCCGGCGGACAGCGCCGCTTCCGCCGCCGGGGTCATGGCGCGGACCAAGCCCATGCGGTCGCACAGGAAGCCGGCGATGCTCAAGCCCTCCAGCGCCCCGGAGATGAGCGCCGCGCCCTGCCGTTCCACCGCCATCTGTGTCATCACCGCCGAGCGCACGTGGGGGGAGATCGCCTCGAAAGCCTGCCGTTCAGCCCCCTGCGGCACGCCGCGCACCTCCCCGCGCAGCACCGCCAGGCCGATCAGCATGCCGTTCTCGCGCATCAGGGTCGTCTGACTGCCGTAGGGGATATCGTAGTACCGGCAGTAGTCGGCATAGGCGAAGTTGCGTCGCAACTCCTCGTCGGTGGAGCACTGGACGTCGTGGTAGGCCTGCATGATCCGGTCGCGCATGCCGTGGCTTACGCGCGGATTGACGACCGGATTGCCGAAACCGAGGGTCTCGAAGTCCGAGACCATGCAGGGGTCCTTGCGGGTCACCCAGTTGAAGGGGACGGCGGTGTCGGCGCCGACGCCGATCAGTTCGCCGCTGTCGGCCCGGCAGGCGTCGGCCAGCGCGTCGAGTGCGCGCGGCCAGTTACCGTCCAGCGCCGCAGCGTTAAACAGGTCGGCGATCGCCACCCACTGTTCGTCAGTACGGATCATGCCGCCCGGACGCGCCCGGCCGGCAAGTACAACGAGCTCTTAGAACTCGTTGATATAACAAGGTTATACAAAATGTACTGGGTACGCGTCACGAGAACACCGTTCCGCAGAACGGAAATTCAGTCAATCCAGAGATTTAGGTGGCGGCCGCATTGTCGCAGGTCGCGTCGGTAACGATTGATCCCGATTGTTCGAAAGACCGGTGGTTGCTCACCCGATCGGGGGATGACGACCATCGGACAGACCCCTTAGCCAAGCACGCTGGGCCTTTCGCTTTCAGTGCCGGGGAATGGGGTTTTCTTAGATGACCAAGCGTAACGTGAGCGCGCCGCAGCGCGCGTATGGGGTTGTGCCGACTGGCCGCCGTCGTGACAGGGGCGCGCTGCTTCTATCGACGGCGCTGGGCTGTTCGCTGCTGGTCGCAGCGCCGGGCATGGCGCGGGCGCAGGTGGCGGCCGACATTGTCATCGACCGCGACTACTCGGAGAGCACGGCCGACCTGACCCCGGCCATCAGCGCCAGCGATGGTCACAACGTCACCATCACCAGCGGCGAAGCGGTGACCGAGGGCGACGGCTCGCCGGGCATCTACGTGGCGAACATCACGGGGGACGTCACCATCGACAGCGGTCTGATCACGACGAGTGGTGGGCTCATGGTCGTCGGCGACTTCCCCGCCATCTCGGCCGGCATCGCGGTGCTGGACGGCGAGAACGTCGCCATTACCAGCGACCAGATCACGACGACCGGCGGCGGGGCCTTCGGCATCGCCGTCGAGGACGTGGCGACGATCTCCATCACCAGCGGTCAGATCACCACCTCGGGCGACGCCGCCACGGGGATCACGGCCGGCGCCGACGGAGCCATTTCCATCACCTCCGAGTCGATCGCGACGGTCGGCGGACCGGTCGCGTTCGAAGGCGAGTGGGTCGCGGCCGAAGGCATCTTCGCCGAGAGCAACGGGCCGATCAGCATCGACAGCGGCACGATCTCGACCGAGGGCGATCTCGCGCACGGCATCCTGGCCGAGGGCGGCGAGGGCGCGATCAGCATCGTCAGCGGCACGATCACCACGGCCGGCGACAACGCCCAGGGCATCCTGGCGACCAGTTCCACCGGCGACATCACCATCGCGGCCGGAACGACCGCGACGACCGGCGACTACAACGGCGATCCGGTCGCCAATCCGTACAGCTACTTCCCCGACGCCGTCACCGCGATCACCGGCAGCGGCGCGATCTCGATCATCAGCGAGACGGCCTCGGCGGACGGTCTCTACGCCTCGGCGGTGGCGGCGGTGGCCACCGGCGGCGGCGACATCGTCATCAACAGCGGCGTCGCTTCGGGCTCCGGCAACGGCGGCGTGGTGCTGCAGGCGGACGCCGACTACGCGCCCGGCAGCGACGTCACCATCGTCAGCGAAAGCATCCTGAACGAAGGCGATGGCAAGGGCTCCCTGACCGCCGTCGCTTCGGGCGACGTGGTCGTGCAGAGCGGTTCCATCGTCAGCACGGGGGACGCCTTCTACGACTCCGTGCGCGACGAGACGCTCTTCTCGAACGGCCTTTTCGCCTACAGCTCCGGCGGTGACGTGACGGTCGAAAGCGGTTCCATCAGCACCGTCGGCGACTTCGCCCGCGGCCTGGCGGCCTTCTCCGATACCGGTTCGGTGACGGTGACCAGCGGTTCGATCACAACCCAATCGGCGCGCGGCCTGCAGGCGCGCGCGGCCGGCGATATCAACATCGACTCGGGCTCCATCCACACGGCCGCGCCCAATGAGGGCCACGCCATCATGGTCACGGCCGGGGCCGGCGACGTGAACATCGTCAGCGACGAGATCGTCACCGAAGGACCGACCTCGCACGGCATCTACGTCGCCAACGCCGGCGGCCCCGACATTGGCGGCATCGGCGCCTACCGTCCGGCCACTGGCGGCACGGGAACCCTCACGATCCAGAGCGGGTCGATCGAGTCCAGCGGCTACGGGATGATGATCGACCACCAGGGCGCGATCGACATCACCAGCGGCTCCATCGTCTCGGGGGTGTCGGGCGTCTACCTCTATGGTGGAGACGCCATCACCATCGACAGCGGCTCCGTCGAAACCACGAACGGCGCCGGCATCATCGCCTGGGGCGACGATGGCGTCGTGACCATCAACTCGGACAGTGTGCTGGTCGGACAAGGCGGCGATGTAGGCGTCTACGGCCGCACCTCGACGGGCGACATCTTCATCAACGCCGGCGAGACAACCACCACGGCGACGGGCCTCCTGTTCGGCAGCTACACGGCCGATGCGGTAGGGGCGACCTCGCAGACCGGCGACATCACCATCGTCAGCGGTTCGGCCTCGACGGTCGGAGTCTCTTCCAGCGGCATCTACGGCGTCACCGGCGGTTCTCTGTCGATCACCAGTGGCTCGATCACCAACGCCGGCGACAACGGCAACGGCATCCTGGCGCTGGCGAACGGCGGCATCAGCATCGACAGCGGCGTCGTCCACACGACCGGCAACAGCAACATCGGCATGATCGTCGACGCCAACACGAGCGACGGCGATATCGTCATCGTCAGCGACGAGATCGTGACCGAAGGCGCCTATGCTCACGGCATCTATGTCGCCGACAACAATGGGGCCGACATCCCGGGCATCGGCGCCTGGCGCGCCGCCACCGGCGGTACGGGCGACCTCACCATCACCTCCGGCTCCATCGAGGTCACCGGCTACGGGATGATGATCGACCATCAGGGCGCGATCGACATCACCAGCGACTCCATCGTTTCGGGCGGACCCGGCATCTACCTGTATGGCGGCGACACCATCACAATCGACGCGGGGTCGATATCGACGACCAACGGTCCCGGCATCGTGGCTTGGGGCGACGACGCGCTGGTCCACATCACGACGGGCGACATCCTGGTCGGCGCCAACGGTGACGTGGGCGTCGTCGGGCGCACGACGACGGGCGACGTCGTCATCAACGCCGGCACGACCGAGACGACCGCCACCGGTCTGCTCTTCGACAACTACACGGCCGACGCGGTGTTCGGCTGGTCGACCAGCGGCGATGTGACGATCACCAGCGCGGTTGCCAGGACCCAGGGGCTTTATTCCACGGGCGTGCTCGCGCTCACGGGGGGCGACGTTTCGATAACCAGCGGCGTCGTTGAAAACGACGGCCTGCTCGGCAACGGCGTCTATGCCGAGGCGGGCGGCGCGGTCACCATCGACTCTGGCTCCATCGCAATGAGTGGCAATGGCGCCTGGGGCCTCTATGTGGACGCGGGCGGACCGGTGTCGGTCGTCAGCGACTCCGTCACCACCACGGGTGCGGCCGACGAACTCGAGAACGGTTTGGGGATTTCGGTCACCGCCGGCTCGAGGATCGACATCGACAGTGGCCTCGTCTCCACTCAGGGCGAAGGCGCATTCGCTATCAAGGCCATCGGCGGCGGCGACGCCACTGTGACCTCCGACCAGATCACGGTTGCCGGCGACGGCGCCTACGGCATGCTCGTTGACGTTGCGGGTTCAGCGACCGTGACCAGCGGCTCCATCGTTGTCGACGGACAAAGCCTCGGCGAGGACCGGGCGTTTGGCATGGCGGTTGGCGCCGACGGGGATCTCGACATCACCAGCGGCTCGATCTCTACCCAAGGGTACGAGGGCTTCGGCATCGGTGTTGTCGGGCTGGGTCATGTGAAGATCGCCAGCAATGAAATCACAACGGCGGGCGACCTGGCCGGCGGCATCGTGGTCAAGGAATCGAGCTCCGCTAATGTCACGACGGGCGATGTCGCGACTTCGGGTGCGGGTTCGGTGGCCGTCGCGGTGGTTTCCACCGGCGCGATCGACATTGACGTCACCGGTGATGTCAGCGCGGCGCAGAGCTGGGGCGTGGTCGTCAAGACCAGCGACGACAGCACGGTCAATATCGAGGTTGCGTCCGGCGCCAGCGTCATCGGCTCTGGAGGCGCCATCGCGCTGGAGGAAAGCAACGCCGACACCACGCTGACGGTCTACGGCCGCCTTTCGACGGATGCCGACACCGCCGTTCTTCTGGCCGGCGGCGACGACGTCATCAACCTGATGACCGGAGCCGGCGTCGAAGGCGCCATCAACGCGCTCGGCGGCGTCGATGCCCTGAACCTGAACAGCACGGTCAACACCGCCGGAACCGGACAGAGCCTCGGCGACGTCATTGGCGTCGAGACCATCACCGTCGCCAACGGCTACTGGGTGCTGGGCGGCGATGCGACGGCCGACACCGCGATCAATGGTGGCACGCTGGTGGTCACCGGCACGCTGACCGACGACGTGGTCATTGCCCAGAACGGCACGCTGCAGATCGGTAATGGCGGCGCGACCGGCGACCTGGTCGGCGATCTGGTCATCGGCGGCACGGCCATCTTCAACCGCTCCGACGAATACGACTTCGGTGGTGACATCTCCGGCCAGGGCTCGCTGGTGAAGGAGGGCGAAAGCAGCCTGATCCTCAGCGGCGCCTACACCTTCACCGGCACGACAGTGGTCAACGGCGGCACGATCAAGATTCTGCATCTGCCCGATACAGCCGAGGTGGTGGTGGACGACGGCGTCCTGGATCTGTCCGGTACAGAGCAGGAGGTCGCCAGTCTGAGCGGCGGCGAGGGCGGTACGGTCGACATCGACGACGGCGCGCTGACCGTGAACCAGGAGGGCTCGACCGAGTTCGCCGGCTCGATCACCGGCGACGGCTCCCTGACCCTGACCGGCGGCGGCACGCTCGATCTGTCTGGTGACAACACCTACACCGGGCCCACCACGATCGACGAAGGCACGCTGAAGGTGAACGGCTCGATCACCTCGGACGTGACGGTCGACGACGGTGGCATTCTGGGTGGCTCCGGCCAGATCGGCGGCGACGTGACCGTCGCCAACGGCGGCGTCGTCGGCCCCGGTAACTCGCCGGGCCTGCTCACTGTCGTTGGCGACTTCACCTTCGCGGCGGGCTCGACCTACGTCGCCGAAGTGGAAGCCGACGGCGATCACGACCAGATCGACGTGAGCGGCGCGACGACCATCGAGGACGGCGTGACGCTGCAGATCCTCGCCGGCAACGGCGAGTATGCGCGCCTCACCGGCTACACCCTGCTGACCTCCGACGGCGGCGTGACGGGTGAGTTCGACGACATCGAGACCAACCTCGCCTTCCTCACGCCTCACCTGGAATACGAGCTCACTTCGGTGCAGCTCTACCTGACCCGCAACGACGTCACCTTCGCCAGCTTCGCGACCAACGCCAACCAGGCGAGCGTCGCCGACGTGATCGAGGCGGCGGGTCTTGGCGATCCGCTCTACGACGCCCTGATCGTCCAGAGCGCCGAGGGCTCGCAGGAGGGCTACGCCGCCCTGTCTGGCGAGGCGTACGCCAGCCTGGGTTCAGTGCTGCTCGTGCAGAACCGTTATGGCCGCGAGGCGATCCTGAACCGCGCGGCGACGCAGACCGACGGCGCGGGCGTCTGGGCCGAACTGGTGAGCGCGAACCTCGACTATGAGGGCACGACCGACCATGCCGCGATCGAGAGCGAAGCCCGCGGCTTCGTCGCCGGCGCGGACACGGCTGTGAACGGCTGGCGGGCCGGGGCCGCACTCACCCACATCTCCAGCGATGTGACCTCGGCCGCGCTCGCCACCACGGCAGACGTAAAGAGCACGAGCGTCTCGGCCTATGTTTCGGGTACGGTCGGCGGTGTGAAGACGACGATCGGGGCGAGCTACGGCCGCCACGACGTCGACGCCGCCCGCGCCGTCGCCTTCACCGGCTTCGACGAGACCGCCGAGGCCGATTTCGAGGCGACCGCCGGCGAAGTGTTCGCCGAGCTCTCGGTCAGCCAGCAGGTCAGCGGCATCTTCCTGCAGCCCTTTATCGGCGTGGGCTACGCGACGCTCGATGTCGACGGCTTCGCGGAAGAGGGCGGCGACGCGGCCCTCACGGTGGCGTCCATGGATCGCAACGTCGGGACCGCCAAGATCGGCGTCCGCGCCTCGGCCAGCTTCGACAGCGGCGTGGGCCAGGTCACCCCCTACGCCAGCGTGGCTCTCCAGGGCGTGTCGGGCGACGACGAGGGGCGGATGGAGGCGGCGTTCGCGGGGGCCGGCGTCTTCACGGTCGGCGGCGCGCCGATCGCGGACGGCGTGGCCTACGACCTCGGCGTGCGGATCGACGGCGAGCGACTGGGCTTCACGGCCAGCTACTCCGGTCTTGAGGCCGACGAGTGGTCCGACCAGCAGGCCCGGGTGGGCGTCAGCTTCCGCTTCTAGCGGAAGACCCGTCGCAAACGGCAACGCCGGCGCCCGAAAGGCGCCGGCGTTTTGCTGCGCGCCGGGAGGGTGGGGTAAGCGTGATACGATACCTCTAGCTCTATGAAGGAGACGGCGAAGCGGGCGCTTCGCCCCGTCAGGGGACCCAGCATGGCTCCGCCGCGCAAGCCGCCGGCCGAGATGTCGGCCGAAAGGACCCGAGCACTTCAGGCTCTGGCGGTGCAGTTTGGGCCGGCCCTGCGCCGATACTTCCAGAAAAGGGTCGGCGTGGCGGAAGCCGATGACCTGGTGCAGGAGGTCTTTCTCAGCCTGCAGGTCCGCGGCGCCGACGCCGATATCGAGAACATCGAAGGCTACCTGTTCCGCGTGGCGGCGAACGCCGTCATCCAGCGCAATCGCCGTCCAGGATGGGACTGGGCGCGTCATCTGGACGTCGACGACCTCGACGCCATGGCGGACGACGTATCCCCGGAGCGGGTTCTGATGGGTAAGGAGGCCGTGGAAAAGGTTGTCGCCGCCCTCGACGACCTTCCGCCACGCGCGGCGCAGGCCTTTTTCCTCCACCGCTTCGAAGAGATGACCTACACGGCTATCGCCGCCCGGATGAAGATCACCAACAGCTCGGTCGAGCGGCTGATTCAGCGGGCGCTGAAGCGTTTGGGCAAGGCGTTGGAGGCGCAGCCATGAGCATACGCCGCCCCCGCGCTCCGCAGCATGACGATCTTCATCATGTCGCCGCCGCCCTGTTCGCCAAGCAGCGCTCCGGCGCGATGACGGACGAGGACAGGGTCGGCCTCCGGGCGTGGCTTGAGGCCGATCCTGCCCATGCCGTCGCCTATGCCGACGTGCGCCGGGGCTGGGGCGGCGCCGGGGCGGTGCGCTCCGATCCCCGCGTGCTGGCCATGCGCGAGCGGTGGGCCGAGCTGGAAACGCCCTGGAGCCCGTGGCGTTCAGGCCGAGCCATCGCCGCGAGCCTTGTCGTGGCGGTGGCGCTGGTCGCCGCGTTGGCGGGGTGGCGCGACTGGAGCGGCTCAAGATCCATCGGCGACCACCTCTATCGGACAGCGGTCGGTGAGCAGCGGACGATCGAGCTTGCCGACGGCTCGCTGGTGACGCTCAACACCGACACCGTTCTTCGGACGCGCGGGGATCGCGAGCGCCGGTTGCTCTACCTCGACAAGGGGCAGGCCTTCTTCGAGGTCGCGAAGAATCCGGATCGTCCGTTCGTGGTCACCGCCGCCGGACGGACCGTGACGGCGCTTGGCACCGCGTTCGACGTCCGCGTCGACGAGGGCGAGTTCAAGGTCACGCTGGTCGAAGGCAAGGTCAGGGTAGAGGCTCTGGTGCCGGCCCAGCCGGGAGAGGGCGCGGGGCAAGTCTCTCAGGCGGCCGCGAACAAAACCGTCGTTCAGGCCACGGAAATGGCGGCCGGCACGCAACTGGTCGCGCCGGCCAATGAGGACTGGCGCATCGTGCGGCCGAGTATTCTTGCCGAGACCAGCTGGACCAAGGGCAGGCTCATCTTCAACCGGCAGAGGCTCGCCGACGTCATTGAAGAGATGAATCGCTACTCCGAACGGAAGATCACGCTTGGCGACCCGCGGCTCGCGGATATTCCCATCAGCGGGTCGTTCAAGCCGGGTGACGTGACAAGTTTTGTGGCCGCGATGGAAGACTATCAGATGGCGCGCCATGGTCGTATGACCGATCAGGGTGTCGAACTCTTGAGCTATTAAAAAATATTGGCGGCGGGGTGGGGCGCCGCCACCCCAATACCTCCCTGATGTTAAGGGGCTGACGAAGCTCCCAACGCACAAATACCAAGGGGGAGTGAAATGGGGCCGGGGGCATCTCGCAGGATTCGTCACCTCATGTGTGGGGCGGCCGCCGTGGCCGTGCTGGCGACAGCCGGAGTGGCGCGCGCGCAGGAGGCGGAAGAGCGAAAGTTCGATATTCCTTCGCAGCCGCTTGTATCGGCCCTCTATGAATTCGGAGAACAGAGCGGTCGCCAGGTTTTGTTCAAGCCTTCACTGGCCGACGACAAGATTACGCCGGGTATCTCCAGCACAATGGACCAGGGGCAGGCGCTGGCTCAGCTTCTGCAAGGAACCGGGCTCACCTTCCAGAGAAGCGGCGACGTTTATCTGATCGTGCAGGAGGGGGAGGGCGGAAGCCCCCAGGAGCAAAGCGCCGCGGGGGACGGCGCTGAAGTCGAAGCCCTGATCGTCACGGCGCAGAAAAAGGAAGAAGCGATCCAGGATATCCCGATCGCCATCAGCGCCTTCACGCAGAAATCCCTGGACGCGCAGAAACTCGAAGGTGGCTTCGATCTGCTGAAGGCGGTGCCGAACGTCGCGTTCACGAAAACCAACTTCTCCGGCTACAATTTCTCGATCCGGGGCATCGGCACGCAGGCTGTGTCGGCGACGACCGATCCCGGCGTGGCTGTCGCCCAGAACAACACCACCCTGATCGTCAACCGCCTGTTCGAGCAGGAATACGTCGATATGGAGCGGGTCGAGGTGCTGCGCGGTCCGCAAGGCACGCTGTACGGCCGTAACGCCACCGCCGGCGTCATCAACATCATCACCGCCAAGCCGTTGCTCCGTGAATTCCTAGGCGAGGCCAAAGTCGAGACCGGCAATTTCAACGCTCGCCGCGTGAGAGGCCATGTGAACGTGCCGATCGGCGATACCCTGGCGGTCCGCGGCGCCTTCGCCTGGACGCAACGCGACGGCTACGGCTTCAACGAGGCAAGCCTGTCCAACGACACGCGTGAGTTCGGCGACGACGTGCGCGCCGACGTGGATGGCCGCGACCTATGGACCGCACGCGTCACCGTGGGTTGGGAGCCGACGGAAAACATCCGCGTCAACCTGATGTGGGAGCG
>CAMLRH010000059.1 GCA_946482375.1 uncultured Caulobacteraceae bacterium
CCCATGATCTCGGGCCGCTCGGGGTTGCCGAAGTTCAGGTTGTCGGTGATGGCGATGGGATCGGACCCAACCGCCGTCAGGTTGCGCCACGCCTCGGCGACGGCCTGCTTGCCGCCCTCGTACGGGTCGTTCTGGACATAGCGCGGCGTGCAGTCGGAGGTGACCGCCAGCGCCTTACCCGTGCCGTGGATGCGCACGATGCCGGCGTCGGCGCCGGTGGCGCTGTCCTCGATGGTGTCGGCCATGACGTGACGGTCGTATTGCTCCCACAACCACCGCTTCGAAGCGACATCCGGGCAGCCCATCACCTTCAGCACCGCCTCTTCCCAGTTGGCGGGCGCGGGGATGGCGCCGGGATCGAGCCTGGGCTCCTTGGCCGGCTCCACCCAGGGACGGTCGTAGAGCGGCGCGTCGTCCGACAGCGGCGACAGCGGTAGGTCGCAGACGACCTCGCCCTTATGCCTGAGCACGATGTGGCCGGTGTCGGTGGTGCGGCCGATGGTGGCGGCGTCGAGGCCCCACTTCTGGAAGATGCGATAGCCCTCCTCTTCCCGGCCGGGCTTGAGGATGGCCAGCATCCGTTCCTGGCTTTCCGAGAGCATCATCTCGTAGGCCGTCATGCCCTCTTCGCGCTGGGGCACCGCGTCCAAGTCGAGCTCGATGCCGACGCCGCCCTTGCCGGCCATCTCCACGGATGACGAGGTCAGGCCAGCCGCGCCCATGTCCTGGATAGCGGCGACAGCGCCGGTCGCCATCAGCTCCAGCGTCGCCTCGATCAACAGCTTTTCGGCGAAGGGGTCACCCACCTGGACCGTGGGGCGCCTTTCCTCGGAGTCCTCGTCGAACTCGGCCGAAGCCATGGTCGCGCCGTGGATGCCGTCACGGCCGGTCTTGGAACCGAAGTAGACCACCGGGAGCCCCGCCGCCGGCGCGGCCGAGTAGAAGATCTTGTCCGCGTCGGCCAGGCCCACGCACATGGCGTTGACCAGGATGTTGCCGTCGTAGCCGCGGTGGAAGTTGGTCTCCCCGCCGACCGTCGGCACGCCCACGCAGTTGCCGTAGCCGCCGATGCCGGAGACGACGCCCGCCACCAGCCGCTTGGTCTTGGGATGCAACGGATCGCCGAACCGCAGCGCGTTGAGCAGCGCGATCGGCCGCGCCCCCATCGTGAAGACGTCGCGCATGATGCCGCCCACGCCCGTCGCCGCGCCCTGGTAGGGCTCGATGTAGGAGGGGTGGTTGTGGCTCTCCATCTTGAAGACGCAGGCCTGCCCGTCGCCGATGTCGATGACGCCCGCGTTTTCGCCGGGGCCGCAGATGACCTTCGGCCCGGTGACCGGGAACTTCCGCAGGTGGCGGCGGCTGGATTTGTAGGAGCAGTGCTCGCTCCACATCACCGAAAAGACGCCCAGCTCCACCTCGTTCGGCTCGCGGTTCAGCCGCTGGATGATGACGTCGTATTCCTCGGGCTTGAGGCCGTACTCGGCGGCAAGCTCCGCCATGGATTTCGTGGAAGGCGCGCTCATGGCGGGCTTCTAGCGGGGTTCGTGGCGCGAGGCGAGCGGGGAACAAACTCGGCGAAGCCTAGGTTGGTCTCCTGCTTACAAGCCGCCCATACCTGGTGGCGACAACAGGGAGAGACCCGCATGAACCAGCGCAGCGAAGGCAACCGAAACCAGCAGCAGCAGGACAACATGCAGCGGCAAAATCCGGGCCAGCAAAGCCAGCAGCGCGACCAGCAAGGCCGCAATCAGCAACAGGACGATCGCCAGCAACGGCAAAACCCTGACCAGCAGCAACAGCAACGCGGCGGGCAGGGCCAGGATGACCAGAACAACCTGCAGAACGACCAACAGCAGCGCCAGGATCGCGACCGTCAGGATCGCGACCGGCAAGACAGGGACAACAACCGCTAGAGCTTCGATGGCCGCCGCCTGAAAGGGCGCGATGCATCGACGGGAGGGCCGGAGCGAAAGCTGCGGCCCTTTCGCTATGCGCTGGCGAAGACGCTCTGGAACAGCAGCGCGCCGTCGGCAGAACCGAGGTCGGCCTCAAACGCCCGGTCGGGGTGGGGCATCATGCCGAGCACATTGCCGCGCTCGTTGACGATGCCGGCGATGTCGCGAGCCGAGCCGTTGGGGTTGTCGCGGTAGCGGAAGACCACCTGCCCCTCCCCTTCGATCCGGTTCAGCGTCGCCTCGTCCGCGAAGAAGTTGCCGTCGCCGTTGCCGACCGTCATGCGCGCCTGGCGCTTGCCCTGATAAGCGGCGGTGAAGCGGGTCTGGCCGTTGACGATGTCAAGGTCGACCGGCTTGCAGACGTACTTGAGCTTCTCGTTGCGCAGCAGGGCGCCCGGCAGCATCCCCGCCTCGCACAGCACCTGGAAGCCGTTGCAGATGCCGACCACGGCAGTACCGCGCTCGGCCGCCGCCTTGACCTCGCGCATCACCGGCGACAATGCCGCGATCGCCCCGCAGCGCAGGTAGTCGCCGTAGGAGAACCCACCCGGCAGCACGATCAGGTCGAGACCCGCCGGCAGCTCGGTCTCCTGGTGCCAGACCATATCGACCTTGGCGCCCGTGGCGCGCTCGACGGCGACCTTGCAGTCGCGGTCGCAGTTGGAGCCGGGAAAAACGACGACGGCGGCTTTCAAGACGATCTCCGGTGCGTGGTTCGACACGCGGCCTGCGGCCGCTGCTCACCATGACTGAGTCTGTTGCGGTTCACTTACATAGTCATCCTGAGCAGCCCGCGCAGCGGGCGTGTCGAAGGACGCACTAGGCCACATCCACCCGGTAGCTTTCGATGACCGTGTTGGCCAGCAGGCGTTCGCACATGTCGCGGACCTTGGCTTCGGCGGCCGCCTTGTCGGTTCCGCCGACGTCGAACTCGATCGTGCGGCCGACGCGAACGTGGCTCACGTCGTCCCAGCCCATGCCGTGAAGCGCGTTCTCGACCGCCTTGCCCTGCACATCCAGCACGCCGGGCTTCAGGAAAACATGGACGGTCGCTCTCAATGGATGCCTCCTTGGATCACCGTCGGCATCTCTTTCATGATGCCGAGGCGACGGGCCACTTCGGTGTAGCTTTCGATGATGTTGCCGAGGTCGCGGCGGAAGCGGTCCTTGTCCAGCTTCTCGTTGGTCTGGCTGTCCCACAATCGGCAGCTGTCGGGGCTGATCTCGTCGGCCAGGATGATGCGGGCGTAGTCATTCTCGTAGATACGGCCGAACTCGATCTTGAAGTCGACCAGGGTGATACCCACCGCGCCGAACAGGCCCGACAGGAAGTCGTTCACCCGCAGGGTCATCGCCATCATGTCGTCGATCTCCTGGGTCGAGGCCCAGTTGAAGGCGGTGATGTGCTCCTCGGAGACCATCGGGTCCTCGAGCTTGTCGTCCTTCAGGTAGAATTCGATGATCGAACGCGGCAGGGCCTGACCCTCGGGCAGGCCGAAACGCTTCGACAGACTGCCGGCGGCGATGTTTCGGCAGACCACCTCGAGGGGGATGATCTCCACCTCCTTGATCAGCTGCTCGCGCAGGTTCAGCCGCTTGATGAAGTGGTTCTGGACCCCGATGGAGTTCAGGCGCGTCATCACATACTCGCTGATGCGGTTGTTGATGACGCCCTTGCCCTCCAGCACCGCCTTCTTCTGGGCGTTGAAGGCGGTGGCGTCGTCCTTGAAGTACTGGATCAGGGTGCCGGGCTCGGGGCCTTCGTAGAGGATCTTGGCCTTGCCTTCGTAGATCTTCTTGCGGCGGGTCATTGGCGTGTCCGTCACGGGCGCAAGCGGTCCTTTGCGGAGAAAAACGAAAACGCGCGCGGCGGGTCTGCAGCGCGCGGGGTCCGACTCAGAGCCGCTCACAGGGATATCGGCCGGAAACTAGCCGATGCGGGCCGGTGGCGCAAACCGGGGAACCTGCCCCTTGGACAAGCTTGACCGGGTGCGGCGCTATGGGCTTATCCCTTGTCATTGTGCGGTCGCGCGCCGACCTATATGAGGGCGCGCGCCAGTACGCCTTAGGGGACTTCATGACGACCTTCGACGATCGCGAACAGGGATTCGAGAAAAAGTTCGCGCTGGACGCCGAACAGGAATTCAAGGCCAACGCCCGCCGCAACCGCCTGCTGGGCGAATGGGCCGCCGGGCTGATGGGACTTGAGGACGCCGCCGGGTATGCCAAGGCGGTGGTGAAGTCTGACTTCGAACAGCCGGGCGACGACGACGTCCTGCGCAAGGTGTTTGAGGACCTGAAGGGCGCGGGCGTCTCGATCAACGAGGGCGACGTGCGCCGGAAGATGGACGAACTGCTGGCCCAGGCCCGCGAGCAGATCAAGACGGGCGGCTAAGCCCCCTCCGGCCCTTCGGGCCACCTCCCCACGCGGGGGAGGATCTTCTCTCAGCGCTAACCATGGATTCTACCCCACTGGGGGAGCTGTCACTGAGGGGGCCTACAGGAAGCCCCTCAAAGCCCCCCACGCTTCCCGCTTCAGCTCCATCCGTCCGGCATAGGCCGGACTCGACGACGGCAGGCGGATGAGTGCGAGTTGCTCAGCCACCGGCTCCAGCTGGCGCATGCCGACCTTGGCCGACGCCCCGCCGTTGAAGGCCACCGCCCTCAGCTCTGGCAACGAACGCACCAGGCTCAGCAAGTCATTTTCGTGCGGATCGAGGATGGCGCTGTCGAGGCTGCCCCGCCGCGTCGCTTCGGCGACGACGTCCCACAGGCCGACACGATGCTTGAGCAGGGTCTTCAGGCGATCGTCATAGTCGAGGCCGACGAGGTCCTCGCCGATCACCTCCCCCATCAGGGTCCAGAACAGGTTGCGGGGGTGGGCGTAGTAGCGCCCCGCCGCCAGCGAAGCTTCGCCGGGCAGGCTTCCGAGCATGAGCAGACGGGTGTGTTGGTCGACGACGGGCGGGAAGCTCTTCTTCCTCAACCCTGCTCCCCGAATACGCGGGCGAAGATCGTGTCCACGTGCTTGAAGTGGTAGCCGTTGTCGAACAGCTCGCCGAGCTCGTCGTCCGACATCGCTTTCGAGACCACCGGGTCGGCCTTCAGGAACTCGAGGAACCGCCCCTCCCCGCGCCAGACCTTCATGGCGTTGCCCTGGACCGCGGCATAGGCGTCCTCGCGGCTGACACCCTTCTGGGTCAGCGCCAGCATCACCCGCTGCGAATGGACGAGGCCGCCCAGCCGGTCGAGGTTCTTCTCCATGTTCTCGGGGTAGATCACCAGCCGCTCGACCACGCTCGCCAGCCGGCGCAGGGCGAAGTCGAGGTGGATGGTGGCGTCCGGCCCGATAGCGCGCTCCACTGACGAGTGGCTGATGTCGCGCTCATGCCAGAGCGCTACGTTCTCAAGCGCCGGAACCACCGCCGAGCGGACCAGTCGGGCCAGGCCCGTCAGATTCTCGGTCAGGATCGGGTTGCGCTTGTGCGGCATCGCCGACGAGCCCTTCTGGCCCGGATCGAACGGCTCCTCAGCCTCCAGCACCTCGGTGCGCTGCAGGTGACGGATCTCGACGGCCAGCCGCTCAACCGACGAGGCCACGACGGCCAGCGCCGCGAAATAGGCCGCATGGCGGTCGCGAGGGATGACCTGGGTGGCGACCGGCTCCACGGTCAGGCCCATCTTATCGGCGACGTGCTTTTCGACGCGCGGGTCGACGTTGGCGAACGTGCCGACCGCGCCGCTGATCGAGCAGGTGGCGATCTCGAAGCGGGCAATAGCCAGCCGTTCCTTGGCGCGCTGGAATTCGGCGTAGTGGCCGGCAAGCTTCAGGCCGAAGGTGGTCGGCTCGGCATGGATGCCGTGGCTGCGGCCGACCGTAGGCGTCAGCTTGTGCTCCAAAGCCCGCCGCTTCAGCGCCGCCAGCACCAGGTCCACGTCCTCGATCAACACATCGGCCGCGCGCGACATCTGCACGGCCAGGCAGGTGTCGAGCACGTCCGAACTGGTCATGCCTTGGTGCAGGAAGCGCGCTTCAGGCCCGACGATCTCCGACACATGGGTCAGAAAGGCGATGACGTCGTGCTTGGTGGTGCGCTCGATCTCGTCGATGCGGTCGGCGTCCCAAAGCGCGTCGCGGCCCTTCTCCCAGATGGTCTGGGCGGCGAGCTTGGGGATCACACCCAGCTCGGCCATGGCGTCGGCGGCATGAGCCTCGATCTCGAACCAGATCTTGTACTTGGTCTGCTGCGACCAGATGTCGGCGAATTCGGCGCGGGCGTAGCGAGGGATCATCGCGGCCCTCCTCAACCCGCGCCGGGCTCAAGTCAAGCCTAGCCGACCCAGTCCTTGCGCAAGGTGCGCCATGCCAGCAGGAAGTGGATCGCTGCCCAGAGGTAGCCGAACAGGCCGATGAAGATCGCCCAGCGCAGGCCGAACTCCTTGCCGGCCGCGCAGGCGACTGCATCGGCGCCCGCCTCGCATGCCTTGAGGCTCAGGCCGACTTCCGCGAGGTTCATGGTGGCCAACCAGTCGCTGAGAGCGCCAATCACCGGCGGTCCAAGCCCATAGCCAAGCAGGTTCACGATGAAGAGCAGCACCGCCGTGGCGGTCGCCCGAAGCCGGGGCTGCACGATCCCCTGCGTCGTGGCGTACATGCAGCCAAGATAGAAGTAGTGGGTGACGGCGCCGACGATGAGGAAGGGAATCGCCACCCAGAGGTTCGGCATCATGTAGCCGACGATGTAGAACGGCGTGGCAATGACGAAGCCCAGCGCCGGCAGCCAGGCCAACGCGTTGGGGTATCGCTTGACCAACCTGTCGGCGAGCCAGCCGGCAAAGAAGGTCCCGAAGGCGGCCGCCAGGCCCAGCACAACGCCGGTCAACCTGGACGACTCCAGCAGCGTCAGGTCGTGTGTCCGCATCAGGAAGGAGTTGAGATACTGGCCGACGCCGTAGCCTACGAACGACGCGATCGCTGAGCCCAGGGCGTTGTGCCAGAAGGTCGGCTTGCGGGCGAGTTCGCGGAAGGCGGCGCCAAAGCCAGGCGCCTCGGCAGCGTCAGAGGATTTCGCCCGAGGCGGCTCCTTCACCGTCAGCTTGACGAGGATCGCCAGCAGCAGCCCCGGCAAGCCCAGGATCAGGAAGGCCGAGCGCCAGCCGAAGTTCTGCGCCAGCCACCCGCCACCAATAGCCGCCAGCATCGAGCCGACAGGTACGCCCAGCGCATAGATGGAGATGGCCGTCGCCCGGCTCCTGGCCGGGAAGTAGTCGGAAATCACCGATTGGGCCGGCGGCGTGCATCCCGCCTCGCCGACACTGACCCCGATCCGCGCCATCAACAGCGCAGCATAGGAGGTGGCGAAGCCGCACAGCGCCGTCATGCCACTCCAGATGGCGAGGCAGATCGACAGGATCGTCATGCGGTTGTGCTTCTCGGCCAGCCGCGCGATCGGGATGCCGAGGAAGGTATAGAGCACCGCGAACGCCGGCCCGCCGAGCAGGCCGAGCTGTAGATCGGTGAGGTGGAACTCCTCCTTGATCGGCTCCTGGATGATGGCAATCACCACCCGGTCGATGAAGTTGAAGGTGTAGACGACCAGCAACGCGCCGAGCACGTAAGCCCGGTAGGAGGCTGCGCCGTGGCCGGGATAGCTCAGAGGGCCCTTACCGCCATCGACCGCTTCGGTGACCTCGGTCATTCAGACGCTTCTCCCATACCGTTTGTTCTAATTGTTGTCCGGCACTGTAGCGGCTGCGCCGAAGGGCGCCAGTCTGCTCTTTCGATCAACCGTCCCTCTTGGCCTTTTGCTCCGCGAGCTTGGCGAGAACCCGCCCCCGCCCCTTGGACAGCGCGGTCACAACCCCCCGGAAGGTCCGCACCTCCTGCTCGCTCATCTGCGTGCGGGAAAGCGTGACGCGGAGGTTGCGGATCATCGAGGGCCGCTTCTCCGGCGGATGGAAGAAGCCGGCCGCATCCAATTCGCCCTCGAGGTGCTCGTAAAGGCCGACCATCATCGTCTGATCGGCCGGCGGCGGGCCCTCTCGAAAATTCAGCGGCGCGCCTTCGTCCTCCTGCAGTCGCCACTCGTAAGCGTTGATCGCCACGGCTTGAGCCAGGTTCAGCGAGCGGAAGCGCGGGTCGATCGGGATGGTGACGATGGCCTGGCTGAGCGCGATATCCGCCGTTTCCAGCCCTGCCCGCTCGCCGCCGAACAGCAGGCCGCAGGAAAGGTTGGCGCTGCGAAGTTCGGCCGCCGCCTGACGAGGCGTCAGCACCGGCAGTTGGGTTTCCCGCGGCCGGGCGGTGGTTGCGTAAACCAGCTTCAGGTCACCGATGGCGTCCTCCAGCCGCTCGAACACCTTGGCGTTGTCGAGCGGCCAGTCGGCGCCTGACGCCGACGCCCAGGCGCGGTCCTGCGGCCAGCCGTCCCGTGGACGCACCAGTCGCAGGTCGGAGAGACCGAAATTCGCCATCACCCGGGCCACCGCGCCGATATTCTCGGCCAGCTGCGGTTCGTTCAGGATCACGCAGGGAGGTGCAACAGCGTTCATAACCTGCGCATTAGAGCACGGCCCCGTCTCGCGAAAGCAGAGCCATGCGCCTCCTCGCTGTCCTGATCGCTCTCACCCTCACCGCCTGCCAGCCGCCGGAACGCTCGACGGCGGGCACTGCGCCGCCTCTGAACGCCGAACTGCTCGACCGTGAGATTGGTCTGATCGCGCAGCGCGCCAAGCCCGCCGCCTTCGACGTCGGGGTGCTCAACATCGACGGCGGCGAGACCTGGGCGCTGTCGGCCACCCGCGCCTTTCCGATGCAGAGTGTCTTCAAGGCGCCACTGGGCGCGGCCGTGCTGGCGGAGGTGGACGCCGGCCGCCTGTCTCTGGACGAGGTCATCGCGCTGACGGAACAGGACCTCTCACCGCCCTACAGCCCCGTCGCCGACGCCTGGCCACGGGTGAAGAGCTATACGGTCCGCGACCTACTCATCCGGGCTGTCGGCGGCAGCGACAACACCGCCGCCGACGTTCTGATGAAGCGGATCGGCGGGCCCGGCATGGTCCAGGCCTGGATCAACGACCAGGGCTTCCACGACCTGCGCATCGACCGCTACGAGCGGGAGTTGCAGACCGACGTCTACGGCATGGCTGCTTTCCGCCCAGAATGGCGCGGGGAAGCGGCCTTCACCAGCGCGCTCGCGACCGTGCCGCCGGCGACGCGGCGCGCGGCGATGGTCGCCTACCTCACCGATCGCCGGGATACCACCACGGTCTCGGCGGCGCTGGATTTCCTGCGCAAGCTCGTGACCGGACAGCTGCTGTCGCCCACGTCCACCCAGCTTTTGCTGGCGATCATGACTGAGAGCCCTACCGGCCAAAACCGGCTGAAGGCCGGACTGCCACCCGGCGCCACGCTCGCCCACAAAACCGGCACGGGACGAACTGACCTCGGCATAAACCCGGCCACCAACGACATCGGCGTCATCACGCTGAAGGACGGCCGCCGCTACGCGGTCGCGGTTTTTCTTGCGGGCTCCCCCGCCAGCGACGCCGAGCGCGACGAAATAGTCGCCGACGTCGCCCGGGCGGTTGTCCGCGCCGCGGGCTGATGCGCGACCAAAGGTATACTATAAATGCAGTATATCGGTATTCACTGCCGCTCTGCTCTATGTCGACTTGACGACACTTTAGTCACCACCCTCTCCGGATAGAAAAGCAGCGTTTTCTTCTGGATAGCGACAATCGACCGCATGCATTAACCATAAGTGCGGCTGTCGCCTTGCCCCCAACACATCTATTAACTTGTTGTTAAGAATTAAACGGGGGTACGCGGGGGGAGTCCCTTTTCCGCGCCCCCTCACCACGGGGTAGGAAGCGCCGCGGCGCTTCAGCAAAGAGGCGATTCTCAGATGGCGACCAAGAGCACGCTTACGGCGGTCAACTCGTTCAGCAACACGCCGCAGGCGAACACCGACACCTATCAGTTGTCGGAGGACGTCACTGGGATCGTCAGTCTGGACGTCATGTCCAACGACCTGGGCGGAAACGCAAAAACCCTCTGGTCCCTCGACAATGGGCTTGAAGACGATTTGGTGGCGGGCGCCGACCTGCTGATCCAGGACACTGCTCGCGCCGAAGCCACCAGCGGCGACACCAGCCGCTACGGCGCCAAGATCTGGATAACGACCGACGGCAAGGTGAAGTACGACACCGCCACGCTGTCGCAGGCCTTCAAGGATCAGCTGCAGGCGCTCAGTGAAGGTGAATATCTCTCCGACACCTTCACCTACGCCATCCGCCTGGGCAACGGCACTTTAGCCTGGACGACCGTCACTATTCGCTACGAAGGCCACAACGACGGCCCCGTGATCTCCGTCGGCGTCAACGACGAAGACACCGCGAGCCTTACCGAAACCGACAGCGCCCTGAGCGCGGACGGCACGCTCACCGTCACCGACGTCGACAATCCCGAAGACGTCACGGTCGACGTCACCGACGTCAGCGTCGGCGGCACCGGTTCGACCAGCGTGTCCCAGGCCGACCTGCTGGCGATGCTGACCATCAGCGACGCCGGCGCCTGGAGCTTCGACAGCACCCCGGAAGCCTTCAACAACCTGGCCGCCGGCGAGACGCTGGTTCTCACCTATACGGTGACGGCTGACGACACCCACGCCACCGACACCCACACCATCACGATCACCATCACCGGCACGAACGACGCCCCGGTGATCTCGCTGGGCGCCGACGACGAAGACAGCGCCAACCTCGACGAAACCGACGGCGGTCTCACTGCCTCCGGCACGCTGACCGTCACAGACGTCGATAACCTCGACATCGTCGATGTGTCGGTGACCGACCTGGTTGTCGGCGGCACGGGCAGCACGGGCCTCACCGACGACGACCTGAAAGCCATGCTTTCGATCGACGACAACGGCGCGTGGAGCTTCGACAGCGGCTCGGAAGCCTTCAACAACCTGGCTGCGGGCAAGACGCTGGTTCTGACCTACACGGTCACCGCCGACGACGGAGACGACACCGACGACCACGAGATCGTCATCACGATTACCGGCACGAACGATGAGCCCGAGATCACCTCGGCCGCCTCCGCCAACGTCGCCGAGAACACCACCGCCGTCCTCGACGTCGTCG
>CAMLRH010000060.1 GCA_946482375.1 uncultured Caulobacteraceae bacterium
CACGCGCTGCCGCCGCTGACGCGCAAGACCGACGGGCTGCCGGTCGGCGCGGTGGCGGGCTTCTGCAACATGCTGTGGAAGCTGCTGCGCGACATGCAGGCCGATGGGCCGACGCACCTGGCCGTCGTCTTCGACCACTCCGAGAAGACCTTCAGGAACGAGCTCTATTCCGACTACAAGGCCCACCGGCCGCCGCCGCCGGAGGACCTGATCCCGCAGTTTCCGCTGGTGCGCGAGGCGACGCGGGCGTTCGGCGTGCCGTCTCTGGAGCTGCCCGGCTACGAGGCCGACGACCTCATCGCCGCCTACGCCTGCCATGTCCGCGACATGGGCGGCGAGGTCACCATCGTCTCGTCCGACAAGGACCTGATGCAGCTCGTCGGCGACCAGGTCTCGATGTACGACGCCATGAAGAACCTGCGCATCGGCCGCGAGCAGGTGATCGAGAAGTTCGGCGTGCCGCCCGAGAAGGTCGTCGATGTCCAGGCCCTGTGCGGCGACAGCGTCGACAACGTGCCGGGCGCGCCCGGCATCGGCATCAAGACCGCCTCGGCGCTCATCAACGAGTACGGCGACATCGACACGCTGCTGGCCCGCGCCGGCGAGATCAAGCAGGAGAAGCGCCGCCAGACCCTGATCGAGTTCGCCGACCAAATCCGGCTGTCGCGGGCGCTGGTCCAGCTCGACTGCGACACCCCGCTGCCCGAGCCGCTGGACGACCTCGCCGTCCGCGATCCGGACCCGCAGGTGCTGGCCGACTTCCTGGAGACGATGGAATTCCGTGGCCTCGCCCGCCGGGTCGGCGACGGCCGCGCTGGCGAAGCCGCCAAGGCCGACATCGCGCGGCGGTCAGTCGAGACCCCGGCGACCGAAGCCCCCGCCGTCGAACCGAGCGTCATCAACGTCGAGGACTACGTCTGCGTCCGCGACGAGACCACCCTCGAGGCCTGGATCGAGAAGGCGTTTGCGGCCGGGATCGTCGCCTTCGACACCGAAACCGACGCGCTGTCCTCGGCGACGGCCGGGCTGTGCGGCGTGTCGCTGGCCGTGGCGCCGGGCGAGGCCTGCTACATCCCCGTCGGCCACTGCGAGAAGGACGGGCTGGCGCTGGATGCCCCGGCCGACCTCGAACAGGTCCCGATCGACGTGGCGATGGCGAAGCTGAAGCCGCTGCTGGAGGACGCCGCCGTCCTCAAGGTGGCGCAGAACGCCAAGTACGACATCGCCGTCCTGTCGCGGTACGGCATCGAGGTGGGTCCGATCGAGGACACCATGCTGATGAGCTATGTGCTGGAGGCCGGCCTGCACGGCCACGGCATGGACGAGCTGTCGAAGCTCTGGCTCGGCCACACCCCGATCCCGTTCAAAAAGGTGGCCGGGACCGGCAAGGCCGAGATCAGCTTCAAACACGTCAACCTGCCCGAGGCGACCTGCTACGCCGCCGAGGACGCCGACGTGACGCTGCGCCTCTACCAGCGCTTGCGGCCCCGGCTGTCGCGCGAAGGCCTGCTGACCGTCTACGAGACGCTGGAGCGCCCCCTGCCGCCGGTGCTGGCGCAGATGGAGAACGCCGGCATCCGCATCGACCCGGACGCGTTGCGCCGGCTTTCCCATGAGTTCGCGATGCGGATGAACGAGCTCGAAGGCCAGGCGCATGCGCTGGCCGGGCGGCCGTTCAACCTCGGCAGCCCCAAGCAGATCGGCGACATCCTGTTTGGCGAGATGATGCTCACCGGCGGCAAGAAGACCGCCACCGGCCAATGGGCGACCGACGTCGACGTGCTGGAAGGCCTCGCCGGCGAAGGCCACGAACTGCCCCGCGTGCTGCTCGACTGGCGCCAGCTTTCCAAGCTCAAGGGCACCTACACCGACAACCTGACCGCCGCGGTCAGCGAGAAGACCGGCCGGGTGCACACGTCTTACGCGCTGGCCTCGACCACCACCGGGCGGCTGTCGTCCAACGACCCCAACCTGCAGAACATCCCGGTGCGCACCGAGGAAGGCCGCAAGATCCGTAAGGCCTTTGTGGCCGAACCGGGCAACGTGCTGATCTCAGCCGACTACAGCCAGATCGAGCTGCGCCTGCTGGCCCACATCGGCGACATCCCGCAGCTCAAGCGCGCCTTTCAGGACGGCCTCGACATCCACGCCATGACGGCGTCCGAGATGTTCGGCGTGCCGGTCGAGGGCATGCCGGCCGAGGTCCGCCGCCGGGCCAAGGCCATCAACTTCGGCATCGTCTACGGCATCTCGGCCTTCGGGCTGTCGAACCAGCTCGGCATCGACCAGGGCGAGGCCGCCGCCTACATCAAGACCTACTTCGAGCGCTTCCCGGGTATCCGCGCCTACATGGACCAGATGCGCCACACCGTGCGGGCGCAGGGGTTCGTGACCACGCTGTTCGGGCGGAAAGTCAACATTCCGGATATTGGCGCCAAATCCGTCGCGCATCGCCAGTTCGCCGAGCGGGCCGCCATCAACGCCCCCATTCAGGGCGCGGCGGCCGACATCATCCGGCGCGCGATGATCCGCATGCCCGGCGCGCTGAAGGACGCGGGCCTGTCGGCGCGCATGCTGCTGCAGGTCCACGACGAACTCGTCTTCGAGGCTCCGGAGTCGGAGGCCGCCGAGACCTGTCGCGTGGCGAAAGCGGTCATGGAGCGTGCGGCGGAACCCGCCGTCGCCCTGACCGTCCCTCTGGTCGTGGAGGCGAGGGCCGCGCCCAACTGGGACGAGGCCCACTAACCCCCGATGACTACCAGGTTACGTTGCCGCTGGCGGTCAAAAGGCCAACGACCATGGCCAGGCCCAAGGCGATGATGAGACCCACCGTCATGAGATCGGTGGCGTTCTCGAAGCCCACGAGTCTGTTCTTTTTCACGACAAACACCCTCTCTAACCGGGCCATTGAGCCGGGTTGGCAAGGGGGTCGGGCTCGGCCGACGGGTCGGGTCCGGCCCCGTCGCCGAGTACCGGCCACGGGCCCACAATATGGCAAGAATGCGCCCGACCTGCCCCCGCGTCAACCGTGCGTAGTTATCCGCTCAGGTGTTAACGCGCGTTAATAACCTAGGGATTCTAGGAGGTTAAGATCAGAAGCGCTTCTTCGCGAACGCACGGCCAGACCCGGACTTCAGATACTTCTCGAAGGCCACGGCTTGCTTCTCGTCGGAGAAGGCGACGTAGGTCCGGATGCGCCAAGGTGCGAACTTGGCCGTGTGAGTGACGGCCTTGGCATTGTGCTTGGCCAGACGGGCGCGAAGGTCGCGGGTCTGGCCCACATAGAAGCGATCCGGCTCGGCCAAGCATTGCAGGATGTAGACGTAGGTCATGCTTGCCAAGGTCCGCCGACGCTGGCTTCGCCAGCTATGGCGAGACAGCCTTCGCCCTAAAGGCCTTCTTTAGTCAGGCCGCTGGCCTGCCTAGCCGAAGCCCTTTAGGGCGAAGGCTGGTGGAGCCGAGGGGAGTCGAACCCCTGACCTCCTCATTGCGAACGAGGCGCTCTACCAACTGAGCTACGGCCCCCTCCCAGGAGGGAAGCGCGGCACATAAGGCGCGGGGCTAAAGGGTGTCAAGGAGCGCGCCTTGCGCCGCGTCGCGGAGCGCGGGATACAGGCGGACCACCGCCTGTCAGGAGAGCGTATGGATAGCGTCCCCTACATCGTCGTTTCGGGTCTGTTCACCCTGATCCGGGTCGTGCTCGGCCTCCTCGTCTGGGCGCTCATCATCAACGCCATCCTGAGCTGGCTTGTCGCCTTCGACGTCATCAACCTGCGCAACCGCTTCGTGGCCAACATCGCCTACTTCCTGGAGGCGGTGACGAGACCCATCCTGCGGCCGATCCAGCGGTTCATCCCGCCCCTGGGCGGCGTCGACATCAGCCCGATCATCGCCATCCTGGTTATCCAGTACGTCCTGATCGGCATCGTGCTGAGGGCCGTCGAAGCCGCGGTGTTGCCGCTGCTCTACTGAGATGCGGCTGGCGGTCCGGCTGACCCCGCGCGGCGGCGGCGACCGCGCCGACGGCTGGGCGCTCGATCCGGGCGGGCGTCCCTACCTCAGGATCCGGGTCAGCTCGCCGCCCGTCGACGGCGAAGCCAACGCGGCGCTGGAAGTCTTCGTCGCCAAGGCGTTGAAGCTCCCGAAATCGGCCGTGAAGGTCGTCGCGGGGCAAACCGCACGGCTGAAGATTCTGGAGATCGACGGCTTGGAGGAGGCGGATGTTGTCCGCGTCTTCGGACCTCCGCCTACAGTGTGACACCCACACCGCAACGGCCTGGAATACGGCGCTATTCAGGAACCCGTCATCGGCGGCGCCGTTAGCGTTGGCGAAGGCTGCGCGTGGTTGGGGGCCGCCGGCCAGCGGCGGATGAAAGTAACCGGAGCGGGCGTCCTGTGAGTATGAAGTCGGGCTTTTCCACCAAGATGATCGCTCTGGCGGGCGCTTGCCTGCTGGCGGTGACCGCGCCGGAACAGGCGGCCGCGCAGGGCATCTGGTCGACGGCGAAGGAGTGGCTGACGCCGGGTTCGCCGGGCGTGAACCGCCCACTGAGCGCGGCCCAGCGGCGTCAGATTCTCAGCGCCCTTGAACAGGCCCCCAGCCATGGCCTGCCCAGCTACAATGTCGGTGAGAACTCGACCGACGGCGAACTCGTCCGGGCAGCGGTCAGCTACGGCAACGCTCTGCACGGCGGGCGAATGGACGGCAAGTTCACCGGCGACTGGCACCTGCGGCCCGAACCGTTCGACGCCGCCGGCTCCTTCCAGCAGGCGGTGAAGAGGAACCGGCTGCGCCAGTGGTTCCAGCAGCAGGAGCCGCAGCACGCCGGCTATCAGCAGCTGCGTGAGGCGCTGGCCTTCTATCGCGACATCGACGCTTCGGGCGGCTGGAAGAAGCTCACCGCGACCAAGTCGGCGCTGAAGGTCGGCTCCAAGGGATCGGGCGTGCTGAACCTGCGCGAGCGGCTCGGCATGGAATACGCCGCGCCGTCGCCCGACGGCGACCCCTCGACCTTCGACAAGTCGCTGTCCGAAGCGCTGAAACGCGAGCAGGAGCGGCTCGGCGTCCCGGTCACCGGGGCGCTCGACAAGGCGACGGTGGCGGCGCTGAACACACCCGCCTCGGCGCGCGTGAAGACCATCGAGGCCAACCTCGAACGCTGGCGGTGGCTGCCGCCACAGATGCCGCGCGAGCGGGTCGAGGTGAACGTGCCGAACTATTGGCTCGAGGTGTGGCGCGGAAACGAGCGGCCGCTGGCCATGAAGGCGATCGTCGGCAAGCCGAAGACCCCGACCCCGATGTTCCAGGACACGATGACCGACCTGGTCTTCAACCCGCCCTGGAACGTGCCCGAGCGGATCGCCAAGCAGGACATCCTGCCCAAGGCCAAGAAGGACAAGGCCTACCTCGTCAAGCACGACTACTACATCAACGACGACGGCCGGCTGATCCAGAAGGCGGGGCCGAAGAGCGCGCTCGGCAAGATCAAGTTCAACCTGACCAACCCCTTCGCCATCTACCTGCACGACACGCCGTCGAAGAATCTGTTCAAGGAGAGCTCGCGGGCGTTCAGCAACGGGTGCATCCGGCTGGAGCGGCCGGGCGACCTGGCCGAATACATCCTCTCCGACGAGAGCGGCTGGGACGCCGGCACGCTGCAACAGGCCATCGACACCGGCGAGACGAGCAGCACCGATCTCGGCCGTCCGACGCCCGTGTTCATCGTCTACCGCACAGCTTTCGTCGAGGACGGACGCGTGCAGTTCCGGAACGACATCTACGGCTGGGACCAGCAGCTCAGCGAGGTTCTCGCGCCCATCTGACGGCCGCGACGAACGGACGCCTTGCATAAGCGGTTGAGATGGCTCAGTTTTGAGCCATGTTCCTGTCCAGGCGATCGTTCATTCGCGTGGGCGCAGGGGGGGCGGCGTTAGGCGCCATGGGCGCTATTGCTCCTTCCTGGGCCAACACTCCCGTCACCGGCGCGGTCCCCGCGGGGCCGCTGACCATCGACGACATCCTCGCTCCGCCCGCGACGACACCGGCTGCGCCGGCGGTCCTGAGGCCATACACGCCGTCCAATGTGCGCAAGATCGCGTTCCTGAACCTGCACACCGACGAGCGATGCAGCGTCGTCTACCAGGAAGCCGGCGGCTGCCTGCCCGACGCCATGGCCGAGGTGAACAAGGTGCTCCGCGACCACCGGACCGGCGAGGTCTATCCGATGGATCGCCACCTGATCGACCTGCTCGCGGATCTGCAGTCGAAGCTGGACACGACCCAACCCTTCCACGTCATCTCCGGCTACCGCTCGCCGAAGACCAACGCCGCCCTGCACGAGGGCAGCTCCGGTGTGGCGACCAAGAGCCTGCACATGCAGGGCAAGGCCATCGACATCCGCATTCCCGGCCGCAAGCTGGTCGCCGTGCGCGATACGGCGCTCGCCATGCAGCGGGGTGGCGTCGGCTACTACGCCAGGTCGGACTTCGTGCACGTCGACACCGGCCGCGTCCGCCGCTGGTAGCGAGCGGGTTTCGAAAAACCATGCTATGCTGCGTCTCCGCTCTGGAGGACGCACCATGCGCACAGTCCTCGTTCTTGCGGCCACCGCCGCAATTTGCGTGAGTGGCGACGCTTCAGCCGCCACCACCGTTCTCGGTAACGGCCTTTCCGCCATCTGCTCGCAGGCCGCCAAGTCAGGCGCCGACGACCAGCCCTCGCTCGAGGTCTGCACGCTGGCGTTGGAGACCGAGTCCATGCGCCGCCGCGACCGGGCGGGCACCTACGTCAACCGGGGCGTCATCAAGATGCGCCGGCAGGACTACGACGACGCTCTGAAGGACTTCAACAACGCCATCCGCCTGCAGCCGGACATGGGCGAGGCCTACATCAACCGCGGCGGCTCGCTGGTCGGCCAGAAGCGCTACATGGAAGCCCTGCTCGACATCGACAAAGGGCTGGGACTGAACCCCGAGGAGCCGGAGAAGGCCTACTACAACCGCGCGCTCGCCAATGAAGGCCTGGACGACATCAAGGCCGCCTACTTCGATTATCTGCGTGCGGTCGAGCTGGCGCCCGAGTGGGACATTCCAAAGCGCGAACTTATGCGCTTCTCGGTCGTAAGGCCGTAAATCCACCGATTGCCCCGGCGAAGGCCGGGGTCCAGATCCGGCCTTATGGGGCGGTCTGGATCAGCTCTGCGTTCGTGGAGCCCGCTCCTGAGCTTCCATCTGGGCCCCGGCCTTCGCCGGGGAGACGGATAATTCTAATGGAATCTGTCGCCTAGGTAGACGCGACGCACGTCGGGGTTCGCCAGGACCTCGTCGGGCGCGCCTTCGAACAGCATCTGACCCGAATGGATGATCGCCGCCCGGTCGATGATCTCAAGCGTCTCGCGGACATTGTGGTCGGTGATCAGGATGCCGATGCCCCGGCTCTTCAGGTAGCCGATGACCTCGCGGATGTCGGCGATGGCCAGGGGGTCGATACCGGCGAAGGGCTCGTCCAGCAGCATGAAGGACGGTTCGGTCGCCAAGGCGCGCGCGATCTCGACCCGCCGCCGTTCGCCGCCCGATAGCGACACCGCCGGCGATTCCCGCAGGTGGTCGATGCGCAGTTCCTCCAGCAGGCGGGTCGTCACCTCACGAACCTTCGCCTCGCTGCCGATGTGCATTTCGGCGACGGCCTGGACGTTCTCTTCCACCGTCATGCCGCGGAAGATCGAGGCCTCCTGCGGCAGGTAGCCCAGCCCCATGCGGGCGCGCTGGTACATCGGCTGACTGGTGATGTCCTGCCCGTCCAGCATGATCTTGCCGTAGTCGACCGGGATCAGGCCGGTGATCATGTAGAAGCAGGTCGTCTTGCCCGCGCCATTGGGGCCCAGCAGCCCCGCCACCTCGCCCTGGCGCAGGCGCATGGAGACGTTCTTCACCACCGGCCGGCCGCGAAACGACTTGCCGATGGATTCGACGACCAGACCCTCCGTCACCGCGGAGGTCGCATTGAGGACGGGGGCGTTCACACGAACCCTAGAGGCCGCCCGCCGGCGTTTCGCCCGACGGATAGAAGACGCCGCGAACCCGGTTCGGATTGCCCCGGCCGCGCGCCGAAGAGGTCATCTCCGCCTGGCCGGTCTCGACGTTGACGACAAGCCGCTCGCCCCGGGCGACGTTCTTGCCCTGCACGATGATGACGTCGCCGGTCAGGGTGATGGTGTCGGCGCTGGCCGCATAGACCGCGTTGTTGGCCCGAACGGCCTGGTCGGCGGTGACGTAGTAGACGTTGCCCTCCGCCTCCAGCCGCTCGGTCGAGCCGCAGCCGTCGCCGCGCTTGGCCGAATGGACCCGGATGGTGTCGGCGCGAAGCCGAGTGCGGTCCTGCAGCGCCTCGGCCGCGCCGCGCCAGATGGCCAGGCACTGGCTGTTGATGACCTCGGCCTCGTCGGCGGTGACGTCGATCGGCGCGCTGGAGTTGCGGGCAAGCTGCGCGCTCGCCGGACCTGCCGCCAGCAGGCCCAAGGCCGCCGCCATCGCCCATAACCGCTTCATCGCGCCGCCCTCTCTCATTGGCCTTCGATCCGCGCCCTGACGCCGCCACGAAACACCAGCCGGTCGCCCTTGTCCTCAACGGAATAGGACTTTGCGTTCAACTGTCCAAGGGGGCCGTCGCCCTGCACCTGGCTTTGGCCGACAACCTTGCCGGTCCGGGTGTCGATGATCGCCTCCTGCGACATGAAGCGGAAGCCCTGACCCTCGTCGATGCGCACGTCGCCGCGCAGGCGCAGCATCTTGTCGCGTTCGTTGAAGTTGCCGATCTTGGCCATCACCCGCGACGAGCCTTCGCCCTGACCGACGGTGAGCATGGGCTCGACGAGGCTGACGCTCTGATAGTCGTCCTCGCTGCGAATGGCCTGCTTGGCGCCGAGCATGAACCCTCGGCCGTCTTCCACCCGGCCCACGAAGCGGGCGTTGAGCAGGCGGATCGCCGTGCGCGCCTCCCGCTGGGCGGCGGGCTGCTCCGACATCCCCTTCCAGACCACCTGCGCGGCAAGCAGACCCAGGATCGCCAGCATCACGAGCGGCAAGACAACGCGCAGCGTCCGAACCAAACGGGAGCGGCCGCGCCAGCGCGCGATCTCCGCCCGGCGGTCCGGAGCGGTCGAGGCCGGAAAGGCGGCTGCGTCAGGCATGGCTCAGGCGTGGGAAAAGATGTCCACGTCCTCCCAGCCCGCCAGATCGAGCAGAGCGCGGTGGGGGACGAACTCGAAACAGGCTTGGGCGAGGTCCATCCGCTCCTCGCGGACGAGGATGTCTTCCAGCTTCGTCTTCAGGGCGTGCAGGTGGAGAACGTCGGAGGCGGCGTAGGTGACCTGGTCGTGGCTTAGCTTCGCCGCGCCCCAGTCGGAGCTCTGCTGCGCCTTGGACAGTTCGACGCCCAGCAGCTCGCGGGTGACGTCCTTCAGCCCGTGGCGGTCGGTGTAGGTGCGGGCGAGCTTGGAGGCGATCTTGGTGCAGAACACCGGCGCGGTGGTCACGCCCAGATGCAGGGCGAACATGGCCACGTCGAAGCGGGCGTAGTGAAGGATCTTCAGCACCGCCGGGTCTTCCAGCAGGCGCTTGAGGTTCGGCGCGTCGTAGGTCTCGCGGTTCAGCCGCACCACATGGGCGTCGCCGTCGCCGGCCGACAGCTGCACCACGCAGAGCGGATCGCGGCCGAAGCGCAGGCCCATAGCCTCGGAATCGACGGCGATGGCCTGGACGCCATCGAATACGCCGTCGGGCAGATCGCCTTCATGCAGGTGGTTGGCCAAGCGGAACTCCGGCGTGAGTCGTCTTCTCTATATAGCAGTCAGAGAAGAGATGGTGCCCAGGAGAGGACTCGAACCTCCACGGCCGTTAAGCCACTGGCACCTGAAGCCAGCGCGTCTACCAATTCCGCCACCTGGGCTCGCATCCCGATCCGCCGGATCGGCGCGAAGGGCGCTCACATAGGGCACAGGCCCTAGACGGTCAATGGCGGCTCGGCTATCCCCTCCGCTCCTCTTCGACGCAGGGTCAAATGCAGGGACTGGTCACGGTCTTCGGCGGAACGGGCTTCGTGGGCCGCCAGGTGGTGCGGGCGCTGGCCAAGCGCGGCTACCGGGTGCGCGCCGCCGCGCGCAACGAGGGCGCGGGCTACCGGCTGCGCATGCTGGGCGACGTCGGCCAGATCGAGGTCGTGCAGGCCAACATCCGCGTCCGCGAGACGGTGGAGCGGGCGCTGGACGGCGCCGAAGCCTGCATCAACCTGGTCGCTGTCCTCTACGAACACGGCCGCCAGAAGTTCGGCGACCTGCATGTCGAAGGCGCCCGGACCATCGCCGAATGCGCCGCCGCGCGGGGCATCAGCCGGTTCGTGCAGGTCTCGGCCATCGGCGCGGACGCCAACGCCGAGTCGAAGTACGCGCGGACCAAGGCCGAAGGCGAGGCGGCGGTGCGCGCGGTCATCCCGACCGCGACCATCGTGCGGCCGTCGATCGTCTTCGGGCCCGAGGACGCCTTCTTCAACCGCTTCGGCCAGATGGCGGCGCTGTCGCCCGTGCTGCCGATGGTCGGCGCGGAGACGAAGTTCCAGCCGGTGTTCGTCGGCGACCTCGGCACGGCCATCGCGAATGCGACTCTCGATCCGGAGGCGGCCGGCCAGACCTTCGAGATCGGCGGGCCGAGCGTCTACACCTTCCGCGAGCTGATGGAGATCGTGAAGCGCGAGACGGGCCGGAAGTCTGTCCTGCTGCCGGTGCCGTTCCCGATCGCGCGTATCATCGGCATGGTTGGCGACATCCAGGCGAAGCTGCTGCCGCCGGTGCTGACCTCCGACCAGGTCGAGCTGCTGCGCCACGACAACGTGCCGGCCGACGGCGCGCCGGGCCTCGCCGAACTGGGTGTGTCCCCGACGTCCATTGAGGCCGTCGTGCCGACCTATCTCTACCGCTACCGCAAGGGCGGCCAGTACGCCGATCTCGCCGC
>CAMLRH010000061.1 GCA_946482375.1 uncultured Caulobacteraceae bacterium
TGCAGCGCGGGTCGCCGACGCCCGAGGACCACCACTTGCGGCCGTTGATGACGTAGTCGTCGCCGTCGCGCTCGATGCGGGTCTCGATGTTGGTGGCGTCGGAGGAGGCCACCGCCGGCTCGGTCATCAGGAAGGCCGAACGGATCTCGCCGTTCATCAGCGGACGCAGCCAGCGCTCCTTCTGCTCCAGCGTGCCGTAGCGCATCAGCACTTCCATGTTGCCGGTGTCCGGCGCCGAGCAGTTGAAAACCTCCGACGCGAAGCCGACCTTGCCGAGCTCCTCGGCGACCAGGCTGTACTCGAGGTTGGTGAGCTGCAGGCCCTCGAACTCGAAGCTGTCGTCGACATGCACCTGGCCGCTGTGGGGCGGCATGAACATGTTCCACAGGCCCGCGGCCTTGGCCTTCGCCTTCAGCTTCTCGATGGTCTGGATGACCTTCCAGCGCTCCTTGCCCTCGACCGCCATTTCGGCCTCGACCTCGGGGATCGCGGGGATGATATGCGCCTCCATGAAGGCCTTCACGCGGTCGCGCACGTCGCGCTGCTTGGGCGTCAGGTCGAAATCCATGGGGGCGTCCTCGAGCGTTCAAACGATTGTTTGAACCATTCTGCCGAAGTGGGGGGGCGTGCGCAAGCGTGACACTGGGGGACGGGCCTTCTAAATCTCGCGCATGAACATCAAGGCCAAGGTCCTGAAGGGCCGCTTCGTCCGGCTGGAGCCGATCACGCCCGATCACCGCGAGGAAATGCGCGGCGCCATCGACTGCGATCCCGACGCCTGGGAGATCATGTCGGTCAACGGCTGCGGCGAGGGTTTTCCCGAGTGGTGGGCGGCCGCCATCGGGGGCAACGAGCGAAAGGAGGCCATCACCTTCGCCATCCGGCGGCTGTCGGACAAGAAAGTCGTCGGCGCCTCCAGCTTCCTGAACATCCGGCCGATGCATAAGGGCGTGGAGATCGGCTCGACTTTCCTGCACCCCGACGCCCGCTCAGGCCCGGTGAACCCGGAATCGAAGCGCCTGATGCTGGCGCACGCGTTCGACGCCGGCGCCATCCGCGTCGAGTTCATGATCGACGCGAGGAACGCCCGCAGTCAGGCCGCCGTGCTGAAACTCGGCGCCACCGAGGAAGGCAAGCTGCGTAACCACAAGATCACCTGGACCGGCCACGTCCGCGACACGATGGTCTTCTCGATCACCGACGACGACTGGCCGGCGGTCCGCGACCGCCTCGACTGGCGACTGCGGGAGACGTTCGCTTGATCTCCCTTCTCCCTGAGGGAGAAGGGCCGGGGATGGGGGTGGCGCCGCTTCAGCTAGCGCTGCTGAAGGGAGTGCACACCGATAGCATCCCACCCCCATCCCAAACCCTTCCCCCTTCCAGGGCGAAGGGCTTTAGCGACGTCTCTCCCTGAAGAACGCCTTCAGCATAGCCGCGCTTTCGTCGGCCAGCACGCCGCCGGTGACCTTCGGCCGCCAGTGACAGGTCGGCTGGTCGAAGAACCTCGGGCCGTGGAGGACGGCGCCGCCCTTGGGGTCCTCGGCGCCGAAGACGACGTGGCCGATGCGGGCGTGGCTGATGGCGCCGGCGCACATGGCGCAGGGCTCCAGCGTGACCACCAGCGTCAGGTCGGTCAGGCGGTAGTTGCCAAGCCGCTCGGCGGCGTCGCGGATGGCCAGGATCTCGGCGTGGGCCGTGGGGTCGTGCGCGCCGATGGGGCCGTTGCCGGCCCGCGCCAGCACCTCGCCCGTCACCGTGTCGACGATCAGCGCGCCGACGGGCGTTTCGCCCCGGTCGGCGGCGGCTTGCGCCTCCGCCAGCGCTATGCGCATCAAGGGCTCGAAATGGTCCATTCCGATCAACCAAGCGGCGGAGACAGCTCCGGTCAAGCTGAACGCGTGGCGAAGGCGCTGGCGCGGGCCGGCGTCGCGTCGCGTCGCGAGGTCGAGCGGCTGATCGAGGCCGGCCGCGTGGCGCTGAACGGCCAGGTGCTGACGACGCCGGCGGTCAAGGTCGAGCCGGGCGATATCCTCACCGTCGACGGCGCGGTGGTGGAGGCGGCCGAGCCGACGCGGCTGTTCCGCTATCACAAGCCGACGGGACTTTTGACCTCGCATACCGATCCCAAGGGGCGGCCGACGGTGTTCTCAGCGCTGCCGGCGGGCCTGCCGAGGCTGATTTCGGTCGGGCGGCTCGACTTGAACTCCGAGGGGCTGCTGCTGCTGACCAACGACGGGGGCCTGTCGCGGGCGCTGGAGATGCCGGCGACGGGCCTTATCCGCCGTTATCGGGCCCGGGCGTTCGGGGAGACCTCGCAGGAGAAGCTCGACCGGTTGAAGGATGGCATCACCGTCGAGGGCGTCCGCTACGGCTCGATCGAGGCCAAGCTGGACAAGGCGTCCGGCCGCAACGTCTGGATCACGCTCACCCTGGCCGAGGGCAAGAACCGCGAGGTGCGCCGGGTGCTGGAGGCTATCGGGCTGAAGGTGAACCGGCTGATCCGGCTGTCCTACGGGCCGTTTGCGCTGGGGACGCTGGCGGCCGGAGAGGTTGAGGAGGTCGGGCCTCGGGTCATCCGCGAACTGCTCGGCGCCCACATCGCGCCGCAGAACCTGCCCAAGGGCGATGCGGTGCAGTGGAAGCCGTCAAAGTCTTCCCCCTCAGGGGGAAGTACCCGCGAAGCGGGGGAAGGGGGCCTTCAACGGCGGGGCAAGAAGCCCCCTCAGTCCGCTTCGCGGACAGCTCCCCCAGCGGGGGAGCATCCTAAGGCGAAGAAGGTCTACAAGGCCGGCTGGGCGAAGGCGAAGAAGCCGAAGACCTATCGGGGACCCAAGCCGCGCGCCAAGTGAGACGTGCGGCGGGCGACGGTCACCGCCGTCCCCGCCGCGATGATGACGAGTCCGATTCCCAGCATCTCGCCGCCGCCGCCCCACAGCGGCTCAGCGGCCGAGACGAGGCAGGCGACCGTCAGGGCGAACATCCGGTGCGGTTTGGCCATCGGGCCGGAGAAGTCGGCGGGCTGGCCAAGCCCCCGGCCGAGTTCGCGGACGTAGGCCGTCAGCACGGCCAGCAGGGCGGCGAGCCAGCCGAGCCAGGGCATATCCACGGCGTAGCCGGCGGCGACCAGGAAGAGCGCGTCGGCGATGCGGTCGGGAAGTTCGTTCCAGATCGGGCCGTGCGGACCGCCCAGCCCATGCTCCACGGCGACCATGCCATCGAACATGTTGCAGAGCAGGCGAAGCTGGATGGTCACCGCCGCGCCGACGAGGAGGGCGGCGCGGACGACGCCGTCGGCGCTGTCGCTGGCGAGCAGCAGCCAGGCGCCGATGGCGGCAACGACGACGCTGGCCAGCGAGATCATGTCGGGGCTGATCTTCGCGCGACCGAGCGCATCGGCGAGCCGGCCCGCCCAGCCCGCGCCGCGCGTCTTCAGCGGGCGGCGGTTCTCGACGGCGGGCGCCTTCTTTCGCGGACGCTTGGCTGTCTTCCTCGGAGTCTTCGTCACGGCGCCCGCCGGGCGCGGACGAGGCCGGCGTTGTAGATGACCGCGTATACCGTCGAGATCGACCACGGGAAGGCGATGGTGGCGGCGATCTCCGGCGTGCCGATCAGGGTGTGCATGACGTAGAGGATGACGAGGATCGAGCCGGCGGTGATGAAGGGCGGCATCGCGTAGGCGAGGACGCCGCCGACCTGCCCGTCCAGCCACTCGATGACCTTCTTGATGACGCCGGTCAGCAGCGCCGAGACGGTCCCCTGCGCCAGCGCCGGCAACCACGATTGCCCCAACCCATGCGCGCGGTTGGCGAACAGCGCCCAGCCGCCCATCAGCACGAAGCCGAAGGCCATGTGGGCGGCGCTGGAGCGGATGATCGAGCGTTCGGCCATCGCCGTGACCATGCTCAAGTCTCTTGGCGGCGGCAAGCGGGCCTGCGAGACATTGCGCCGTGGAGATTGTTCGCGACAGCGCCGCCTACCTCGCCGCCCAGCCGCCCGCGCTGCTGTGGGGACTTGGGGCGACGGTGGCGCTGCTGACGGCGGCGGCGGTGATCGCGGCGCTGCTGCCGAGGCTGAAGCCGGGCGGCGACTTCGCCAACCTGCAGGCGCGGATCAACAGCTGGTGGGTGATGGTGGCGCTGGTCGCCGCCGCGTTGCTGGCCGGCTGGCAGGCCGTGGTGCTGCTGTTCGGCCTGATCGCCTTCGTGGCGCTGCGGGAGTTCCTGTCGCTGGCCCCGATCCGGCGAGAGGACCGGCTGATCGTGCTCCTGGCCTACCTGGCCATACCGATCAGCTATGCGGCCATCGTCTTCGACCGCTACGGCTTCTACCTGGTCATCATCCCGACCTACGCCTTCCTGATCGCGCCGTTCCTGATGGCGATTATCGGCCAGACGCGGGCGTATCTCTCGACCGCGGCCATGTTCCACTGGGGGCTGATGGCTTGCGTCTACAACGTCGGCTACGTCGCCTATCTGATGCGCACCCCCGAGACCGAGCCGCTGCCGGCCGGGCCGGCGGGGCTCGTCTTCCTGCTGCTGGCGGCGACCGAGTTCAACGACGTGGCGCAGTACGTCTGGGGCAAGCTCTTCGGCCGCCACAAGATCACGCCGAAGGTCAGCCCCAACAAGACCTGGGAAGGTTTCCTCGGCGGTTGGGTCTCGACGGCGGCGCTGATCTGGTTCGCGGGGCCGCTGTTCGCGCCGCTGGAAGGAGTATCGCTGGCGGTGATGGCGGCGGTGGTCCCGCTGGCGGGCTTCGCCGGCGACGTGACCATGAGCGCGGTCAAGCGCGACATCGGAGTGAAGGACACCTCGCAGTTCATCCCCGGCCACGGCGGCATCCTCGACCGCATCGACAGCCTGACCTTCACCGCGCCGCTCTACTTCCACCTGCTCGCCTTCTTCTCGTTCGCCAGGTTCTGATGGGTCCGCTTCGCACCCTGCTGCTGGTCGGCGTGGCGCGGCCGCTGGCGCGCTTCTTCACCGGCGCCGACGTGATCGGGCGTGAGCACCTGCCGACGAAGGGCCCCGCCATCGTCGCGGCCAACCACAACAGCCACGTCGACACCCTGCTGTTGCTGTCGATCTTTCCGGCGAAGACGTTGCGCTGCGTGCGCCCGGCGGCGGCGGCCGACTACTTCCTGAAGGACCCGATGATGAGCTGGTTCTCCCGCAACATCATCGGCATCGTCCCGGTGGCGCGCGACCGGGTGAAGTCCGGCGAGGACATCCTGGCCCCGGCCCGCGAGGCGCTGGCCGCCGGCGACATCGTGGTGATCTTCCCCGAAGGCACGCGCGGCGAAGCCTCCGACGACATGGGCAAGCTGAAGAGCGGCGTCGCGCGGCTGCTGGAAAGCTTTCCCGACGCGCCGGTGACGCCGGTGTGGATTCAGGGCGCCGGCCGCGTGCTGCCCAAGGGCGAGATCGTGCCGGTGCCGATGAACTGCGCCGTCGTCGTCGGCCCGCCGGTACGCTGGGAGGGCAAGCGCACGGCGTTCATGGATGCGCTGCGCGAAGCCCTGCTGGCCCTGAAGGCGGCCGCGCCGCCGCTGAGGTGGAGCTGAGTGAGCGCCACGCTGGATCAGGCCGAGCGGCGACTGCGTGCGGGCGACGCCGCCGGGGCGGCCGAGGCGGTGCGTCAGGCTGTGGCGAACGGGGAGGCGGGCGACCTTGTCCGCGCCGTGCAGCTGGCCCAGACGCTCGGCGATGTCTTCGCCGCGGTCGAGGCGGGGCGGCGGCATCTGGCGGCGGCGCCGGAGGACGCGGTCCGGGTGCTCTGGCTGGCCGACCTCGTGGCCCTGAGCGGCGACGTGGACGAGGCGCTGGCGCTGGCCGAGCGGTCGGCCAGCCTCGATCCCTCCTACGCCGAGGCGCGCTACTATGCCGGGACCTACAAGGCGCAACTCGGCGCGTTCGACGAGGCCATCGCACTGTTTCGCCAGGCCGCCGAACTGAAGTCGACGCTGACGCCGGCCTGGGAGCAGATCGCGCCGCTGAAGCGGTTCGCGCGTGGCGACGCCGACCTCGCGGCCATGGAGGCGCTCGACGCACGGCTCGGCGGGGCGGGGGCCGAGACGCGCGGGCCGTTGCTCTACGCGCTGGGCAAGGCCTACGATGATCTCGACGACCCCGACCGGGCCTTCGATTGCTACGAGCGGGCCGGGCGGCTGCTATCCTCCGTGCGACCCTACGACGCCCGGCCCTATGAGGCGCTGGCGCAGCGGCAGCAGGCCTTCGACCGGGCCTTTATCTCGCGCCAGCAGCGCGGCCATCCTAGGGATCGGCCGATCTTCGTGACCGGCCTGCCGAGGTCCGGCACCACCCTCGTCGAGCAGGTATTGTCGAGCCACAGCGAGGTCGGCGGCGGGGCGGAGGTCAACCTCTTCCGGCTGGCCGCGCTCGGGCTGGGCGACACCACCCCGGCGGGGATCGACCGCTGGCTGGCCGCCGGCGGAAGCTGGGATGAGCTCGGCGGCGACTACCTGGCCCTGCTAGAGCGCCGCTTCGGCCCGGGCGGCCGGATCGTGGACAAGACGATGAACAACACCCTCTGGCTGGGGGCGGTCCACCTCGCGCTGCCCTCGTCGCCGCTGATCTGGGTGACGCGCGATCCGGCCGATGTCGCCTGGTCATGCTTCAGGAACAACTTCGTCTACGGGCAGGAATGGACCTATTCGCTGGCGCAGATCGCCCGGCACATGCGCATCATCGAGGGGCTGCACGCGCACTGGGAGGCGGTGCTCGGGGACGCCCTGCTGACGGTCCCCTATGAGGCGCTGGTCGCCGACTTCGACGGCTGGACGCGCCGCATCCTCGACCACTGCGGACTCGCGTGGGAGGACGGGGTCAGGGATTTCCATAGCCGCAAGCGCGCCGTGGCGACCGCCAGCCTGGCGCAGGTGCGCCAGCCGATCTTCGACCGTTCCATCGGCGCGTGGCGGCGCTATGAGACGCACATGCAGCCCTTCTTCGAGGCGTACGAAAGATGAGGATCGTCGCCGGGGAGTTTCGCGGTCGGGCGTTGGTCGCGCCGCCGGGCGAGGGGACGCGGCCGACGTCGGACCGGGCGCGGCAGGCGGTGTTCAACATCCTGGAGCACGCGCCGTGGTCGGACGGACTGAACGGGCGCCGCGTGATCGACCTGTTCGCGGGGTCCGGCGCGCTTTCGCTGGAAGCGCTGTCGCGCGGCGCGGCCTATGCGCTGCTGGTCGAGACCGACGAGGCGGCGCGGGGCGCGATCCGGCAGAACATCGAGACGCTGCATCTTTTCGGCCGCACGCGGGTGCATCGACGCGATGCGACGGATCTTGGCCAGAAGCCGGCGAGCGACGGCGCGCCGTTCGACCTCGCCTTCCTCGATCCGCCCTATGCCAAAGGGCTGGGCGAGAAGGCGCTGGCCGGGCTGGCGAGCGGCGGCTGGCTGGCGGAAGGCGCGCTTGTGGTCTTCGAACGCGGCGCGGACGAGCCGGAGCTAGAGGCGCCGGGCTATGAGGTGCTCGACAGCCGCCGCTATGGCGCGGCGTGCGTCTGGTTCCTGCGCTTCAGAAGGTGATCACGACCGACGGGGCCGAGTAGTTCGCCTCGCCGTGATAGACGGCCTCGATGTTGTTGCCGTCCGGGTCCCACAGAAAGGCGGCATAGTAGCCGGGATGGTACTGCGCGCGCTCGCCGGGGGCGCCGTTGTCGCGGCCGCCGGCGGCGAGGCCCGCTTCGTGGAACCGCTTCACCGTCTCCTGGTCCCTGGCCTGGAAGGCGAGGTGGATGTGGGTGGCCGGTTCACCGGCGTCGATCCACAGTTCGTCGGCGTTGAAGTACTCGCCAGCGTCCGTGTAGGGCGCGCCGATGGCGTCCAGCACCGCCGCATAGAAGCGCTTGGTCGCGGCGAGGTCCTTCGCGCGCAGGTGGACGTGGTCGATGAGGCGGCCGCGGTGTAGTTCCATGGGGTCCTAAACAAGGAAAGGCGGCTGACGGTTGCGCCCCTGTCGAGGTCCCCGCTTTCGCGGGGATGAGCGGATTTTGGGTTAGCAGTTGAGGGTGAGGTAGAGGTCGGCCCACTCGAGATTGAAGCTCCGGACGAGTTCGTTCTTCCAGGCTCGGTTCCACCTCTTGATCTTGCGCTCGCGGCGGAAGGCGGCCTCGCGGGTGTCGTGAAGCTCGTACCAAACGAGGCGGCTGATGTTGTAGCGATCGGTGAAGCCGCGCTTCGTGTGCTGCCGGTGCTGCCAGACCCGCTTCGAGAGGTCATCCGTCATACCGACGTACATCGGCGAGTCCGGCCAGTTCGCCAGGATGTAGACGTAGAACGCCAACCCTTCCCCCCGCTCATCCCCGCGAAAGCGGGGACCTCGAAGCAGGTAACAAGCTAAGCCGTTCGATAAAAGGTTGGCTCAGCGCCTACCGAAAAGGCGCTCGATGTCGGCGAGCTTGAGTTCGACGTAGGTCGGGCGGCCGTGGTTGCACTGGCCGGAGTGGGGGGTGGCTTCCATCTCGCGCAGCAGGGCGTTCATCTCGGCGGCCGTGAGGCGGCGGCCGGCGCGGACCGAGCCGTGGCAGGCCATGGTCGAGCAGACCTCTTCCAGGCGTTCCTTCAGGGCCAGCGCCTGACCGTTCTCGGCGAGGTCGTCTGCGATGTCGCGGATCAGCGCCGCGGCGTTGGTCTCGCCGAGCAGGGCCGGTGTCTCGCGGACGAGGATGGCGCCGGGTCCGAAGGATTCGATGATAAGCCCGAGCGCGGCCAGCTCGTCGGCGCGGGCGACGACGCGGTCGGCTTCGGCCGGATCGAGTTCGACGACCTCGGGGAGCAGCAGAGTCTGGCGGGTGACGCCGCCGCCTTCCATCTCGTGCTTCATGCGCTCGTAGACGAGGCGTTCGTGGGCGGCGTGCTGGTCGACGACAACAATGCCGTCGCGGGTTTGCGCGACGATGTAGGTCTCGTGCACCTGAGCCCGGGCCGCGCCGAGCGGATAGTCGACGGGGTCGATGACCTCGGCGGACGGTGCGGGGTGCGGCTCCTGCTCGACGCGGGCGGTGGCCTCGGCGAGGCCCGGGATGCTCGGCGTCGACGGCGCGGGCGTCCAGCCGCCGGAGGTCCAGGCGGAGAAGCCGCGCGGGCTGGGACCGGATTGCGGACGGAAGCCACCGAGCGCGGCCGCTGCTACCGTGGTCGAAGCACGGTGGCCGGCGCCCGCCAGCGCGTGGCGCAGCGCGCCGACGATCAGACCGCGCACCAGCGCCGGGTCGCGGAAGCGGACCTCGGCCTTGGCCGGGTGGACGTTGACGTCGACCATCTGCGGGTCGAGTTCGAGGTAGAGGGCCGCCGCCGGATGCCGGTCGCGGGCAAGGTAGTCGGCGTAGGCGGCTCGGAGCGCGCCCTGCAGCAGCCGGTCGCGGACCGGGCGGCCGTTGACGAACAGGTACTGATGGGCGGCGTTGCCGCGATTGTAGGTCGGCAGGCCGGCGAAACCGGACAGGCGCACGCCCTCGCGCTCCTGGTCGATCTCCAGCGCGTTGTCCTGGAAGTCGCCGCCCAGCACGGCGGCGAGACGCTTCAAGCGGCCTTCGGGGCCGGGGTGCTCGGGCATCAGGCGGATTGAGCGGCGGCCGTCGAGGTCGAGGGTGAAGCCGACGGCTTCGTGCGCCATGGCCTGGCGCTTGACCTCCTCGGCGATGGCCATCTGCTCCGAGCGCTCGGACTTCATGAACTTCAGCCGCGCGGGCGTGGCGTAGAAGAGGTCGCGGACCTCGACCCGCGCTCCGCAGGGTCCGGCGAAGGCGGCGGGGCCGACGTCACCGACTGCACCGCCCTCGACGAGAATGGCGTGGGCGTCGCCGCCTCTGACCCGCGATGAGATGGAGAGCCGGGCGACTGAGCCGATCGACGGCAGCGCCTCGCCCCGGAAGCCGAGGGTGGCGATGTGGAGGAGATCCCAGGTCCCGTCTTCCTGGGGCGCGAGCTTGGAGGTGGCGTGGCGTTCGACGGCGAGCGCCAGTTCGTCGGCGGAAAGGCCGCTGCCGTCGTCGCTGACCAGGATGCGGGACAGGCCGCCGCCGTCGGCCTCGATCTCGATGCGCCCGGCGCCGGCGTCCAGCGCGTTCTCGACCAGCTCCTTGACGGCGCTGGCCGGCCGCTCGACCACCTCGCCTGCGGCGATGCGGTTGACGGTCTCGGGCGGGAGGCGGCGGATCGGCATGGGACCGCCCACACTATGGCGATTCCATGCGTGGTTCGACACGCGCTACGCGCTGCTCACCATGACTAGCTCTGAGTTCGTCATCCTGAGCAGCCCGCGCAGCGGGCGTGTCGAAGGACGCAGGGCGGTATTGTGGCTTAGAGCCCCGGCAGCTTCAGTTTGAAGCCTTCTTCCTGGCGGGAGATGATCACGGCCTTGCCGCCGGTCAGCTGGCGCAGGCGGGCTTCCTCGGCGGCGGCGTCGACGACTTCGCCGGTTTCGGAGGGCGACAGCTGCGGCTGTTGCGGCTGGTCCTTGCGCCAGAACATCACGCGGTCGGCGAAGCTCTTTTCCTTGTGCGCGATGTCGCCGAACTCGTCATCGACGACGAAGCGGATCAGCGGGTCGGACGCGGCGGCGCCGGCCTTTCCGGCCAGCAGCTGCTCGCCGGCGCTGCGGTTGGCCGACAGCGCGGCCTGGGCGTAGGCGGCGCGCGCGGCGCTGTCGGGCTGCAGCTCGGTCGGGCGGGGCTCGCCCGGGGCGGGCGGACGCAGCGAGAAGTCGGGCGGCACGATCAGCGGCGCCTTGGTGACGACGCGGAACTCGTCCGGCGTCACCTTGCTCATGCCCAGAGCCTTTGAAGCGGACTGGCAGCCGCCCAGTCCAACGGCGCCAAC